>CAJYRE010000033.1 GCA_913776675.1 Rhizobiaceae bacterium | reverse complement strand
TGATCAGGCACATTGTGCCTTGCACAAAAGCAGGTTTTAATCGTATACATCAGAAAACCTCTGCCACTTATGGTTTCTTATATTTTATACATTTCGCATATTTGTTTTATATATATTCTCATAAATTAATAAACTATAGGTGTCATGGATATACATAGGGAGAAAAGAAAAACTAAGACGCTGTTTTATAAAATAATTCGCCTGCACAGTTTGAGTGCAGCACAGGCATCCCTTAAATGGAGCGCACTATGTATAATGATATTTTTGTAAACGATGTTCTTGCCAATTTCACCGCTCGAATCATGAACGCATCAACATCAGACGATTTAAAGGTGCTGCTCAATGATGTGATTACATCTCTGGGTTATCGTTTTTTTGGATATCACATTATAAAGCATACAGCTCTCTACGAGCACTGTAATGCTCGACAAACTGTTGGTATTTTTAGCTATCCCGAGAGGTGGATGCAGCAGTACACCGACAAGAATTATGCGAGCGATGACAAGGTTGTTCAGCTCTGTCTGACGCGAAAGACGCCATTTCACTGGCGCACAGAACTGAAACATTCAACCCTGACGACAAAACAACAGCATATCATGGATGAAGCCGCGCAAGCCGGGCTGGTGGATGGTTACACCCTGCCTCTCGTGTCTCGGGATGGAGAAATTGCGATTCTGACTGTGATTCCGGATCGGCGCATGCAAAACGGCGACAAACAACACTACAATGAAAATCTTCTCTACGTGATCGCCCAGTTTTTTCATGTGCGTGCTTTGCGAATTGTCATGGAAGAGCAATTGACCAGCACAATTGGCCGTAGACGTTCCTTTTTATCCGGCCGTGAACGGGAAACGACCCTGTGGATTTCACGCGGAAAATCATCATGGGAAGTGGCCCAAATCCTCGGAATCTCTGAAAAGTCGGTTGAATTTTATATGGAGTCCGTCAAACGCAAGCTGGAAGCGGTGAACAGAACACAGGCTGTTGTCAAAGCGCTTCTTCTGGGTCTGATCGATGTCGATGAGCCGGAAACCAGCATGCCGCCAAAGCGTTCAAAAGCATCTGCGGACATGAATGAACTGACGGCAGCCGTCTCTTGATGACTGCCACACGTTTTTACAAAAAAACCAATAGACCAATGGGATAGAGGGAGGTTGCCGCGTTCGATTTGAATTCGGCGATCTCCCGTCAAATTCCCATAAAACCACATGATCAAAGTACCGACATATCCGCAGAGCATGCGTTTAAGAATTTTAAACCGAAGCTGAACGAGGCCTTCAGCATTGGTTCGAACAAGGCCCGCTACAAAGAGGGCGTTCAACCAAGGCAATTCCTTCCATAGGAGAGGCACTCATGCTCGCTAAATTCTTTATCGCAACTGCTCTTGTCGGGTTTACAATCGTTGCGCCAGCCATGGCCAACGACGTGCGTATCGAGCAATATGGCTGGTCAAATTCGGCTGGCGGTGCTCAAAACGGTTACAGAAACCGCATTCGCGTTTATCAGGATGGCGGCAGCAACCGGATGAGCGGCCAGCAATATGGCCATGACAACCTCTCCGCTGTGGGCCAGCAAGGCTACGGCAATTACGGCACAACCTATCAATCTGGTCGTCACAACGTTGCCGGGATTGGTCAGTTTGGCTCCAATCACACAACCATTATCACCCAGGACGGAAACGGCAATATTGCCGCAGGCGTACAGGTGGGCAGTGGCTGTGCCGCAAACGTCAACCAGGGTGGCAGCGGCAATGTGGCAGCCTTTGTTCAGGCCTGCCCCTAACACCTGCCCTTGGTCAGCAGCCCATCATGAAGGCGAGACCCGCACCTTATTCCTAGCGTGCGGCTCTCCACCCCACCCCAGGAGATGAAATCATGTATCGCATTGTCGAAAATCATCGCCGTCTTGCCATTGCATTGGGCGTTCTGGTCGTACCAATCACCGCCTACGCCGCCATGAGCGCTGCAACCCAGCCCACGGGCTTGCTGACCTGCGACATTCGTGCCAGCCAATCCGGCGGCCAGGTGACGCTCAATCCAAGTGTCACAACGCAAAACACAGCAAATGGCAGCTACGCCTTCAAAGTCAACAGTGTGGGGGCATCCAATGGCACAAACATCAATCAAAGCGGTAACTTTGCCGCCCAGCCGCATCAGCCCGTCACGTTAGGTTCTGTCATGCTGGATGCCACAGGCACCGTTTATCAGGCAACGCTGGACATCAAGACAAACAGCCAGAAGATCAGTTGTTCAAAGCGGATCGGCAGCAGCATTTAGAGCATTTTCACAAAAACTGCGCAGCGGTTTTGCGTGCGAAAATGTGTAAAACAAAGAATGAGAGCGTTTCAGGGTGAAGACAATGGTCAATCGTATATCGTTCAAGGGCGTGATCACTGCCGTTCTTCTTGCCAGCCTGGGCCAGATTGCGCTCACGGCACCCGTCTATGCTGGCGGCTCCATTTCCATGGATATAGCCCCCGCTGACTCAGAGGATGGCGGCCTGTTGTCAAGCGGACTGCGCCTCTACTCGCTCTATCGCGGCTTCAAGGATGGCAGCATCGAGCAAATGGGGCGCAACAATGCCGCAGGCCTTGGCCAGAATGGTTATGGTAACGTGGGCATCATTCGCCAGCAAGGCAATGAACATCGCGCCACCTTGCAGCAGAATGGTGATGACAACGCCTATGGCATCTTCCAGTTTGGTCGTCGCAGCGATGTGAATGTCAGACAAAATGGCAATCATCGCAGCGGCATGACGCTCAGCTACGGCTGGTAAGTTTTGCCATCTGGAAGAACGAAAGCCAACTGCGAAGCCACGCAGTTGGCATCAGCAGTCTCAAAGAGCTTTGCCGTCAGCGTCAAATCGGTGAAGGCATCCCTCTGTGGGTTTGATGCGGATTGTCTCGCCAATTGTCGGTTGATAACTGCCGCTGGTACGGACTTGTAATTTTCCGTAGCGATCGGACATAACAATCAGAAACGTGTCACTGCCAAGGCATTCCGCATCCACGACGGTACAAGACCAGGCCTCACTGTCTTGCGTAAAAACAAAATGCTCGGGCCGTACGCCGATTGTTGTGGCTCCATAAGCCAAGGCCGCATCACCCGAAATCAGATTCATTTGCGGCGAACCAATAAAGGCGGCAACAAACAGGTTGGCCGGGCGATGGTAGAGTTGCAGCGGTGTTCCCACCTGTTCCAGCACACCCTTGTTGAAAACCGCAATGCGGTCGGCCATAGTCATGGCCTCAACCTGATCATGCGTTACATAAATGGTTGTTGCTTTTAGCCTTTTTTGCAAGTCGCGTATTTCAGCCCGCATCTGCACACGCAATTTTGCATCCAGATTGGAAAGCGGCTCGTCAAACAGAAACACCTTCGGATCACGCACAATCGCGCGACCCATCGCCACACGCTGTCTCTGCCCGCCCGAAAGCGCTGCCGGTTTGCGTTGCAGATAGGGCCCAAGGCCCAAAATCTCGGAGGCTTTTGCAACCCGTGCCCCGATGTCACTGGCTGAATGCCCGGCCAGTTTCAGCGCAAACCCCATATTCTCCGCCACCGTCATATGGGGGTAGAGCGCGTAATTTTGAAACACCATGGCGATGTCACGCTCACGCGGGCTCAAATCATTGACCCGCAGACCGTCTATCAGAATATCGCCTTCGGAAACCTCCTCCAAACCGGCAATCATGCGCAAAAACGTGGATTTTCCACAGCCAGAAGGGCCAACCAGCGCCAGAAATTCGCCATCGCCGACCTCCAGATCAACACCGTGAATGACATCCAAAACGCCAAAACGCTTTTTCAGATTTTCAATTCGCACCACCGCCATGATTTCCTCCCAGACAAATCGCTTGACGCAAAACAAAAGTGATTTAATCTATTTTCAGCGTCCGGGGAAGATGCTTGTCGGAGGAGACGGCAAACAGTGACATTTCAGGATGGCATCTTGGGGCGCTTGCCCGTGGAGATTAGCCGCATGGCACACAAGCGCATGCGATATTGGGAGGAACAGAGATGAAAAAGAACAGGCATGCCGCGGCGCTCGTCGCCTTGTTGACAATCCCCGCAACGGTACACGCCAGTGACATGATCACCGGCGACACGGTTGGCCCGGCGGATGCACCCAACAAAATGACCTTTCGCATGACCACCGATGGTCCGCGCAACAATGATCCGGTTGTGGCGGAAGGCTATGGCAAGCTGTTCAAGCAATTCATCGCCCAGCATCCCGGCTGGCGCATTGAATTGCAGATGATGTCGGGCGACATCGGTCAGGAACAGGCGCGCTTGGTGGAACAGGCAAAATCCGGCAATGCGCCCGATTGCGCCGCCGTGGATTCCTTTGTTTTGCCGCTGTTCAAAAAGGCTGGCGTGCTGAAATCCTTCTCCCCCTATTTCAAGAAGGAAGAGATCGATCAACTCTTCCCCTTCATCCGCGAGGGTATTACCGGCAGTGATGGACAGATTTACGCCTGGTGGTGGTCCACGGATCTGCGGGTGCTGTATCGCAACAAGGACATCATTCCAGACGCGCCGCAAACCTGGGATGACATCAAGCAAGCCGCCCTGCAATCGGTCAAAAAGGGCATGGAAGGCATTTTGTTCAACGGCTCCCGCTATGAAGGCACCACCTTTGACTGGCTGGCCAATTTCTGGGCCCAAGGCGGCAAGCTGGTCGATGACGCTGGCAAACCGATTTTTGGCGAAGGTGTTGAGCGCGCCAAATTTGTCAAAGCCGTGAATTATTATCGGGATCTCGTGGAGTCGGGTGCGGCTCCCAAGCGCGTGGCAACGATTGGCAATTACGATGATTTCAATGCCGCAGCCGCAGCCGGCACAACGGCGTTGTTCGTGGGCGGCAATTGGCAATATGCCCAGTTGCAATCGGCCCTTGAGCCGGAAGAAATGGCGAAATGGACATTCTCGCCCCTGCCCGGCCCCACCAAGGATGCGCGCTCCACGGGCACAGGCGGCTGGACGGTTGCAGCCTTTGCCTCCGACCCCGCCAAGGTCAAAATGTGTGCCGATCTGGCCCGCGAGGTCTATATGGGGCCTGCCAACGAAGTGCAGGGGCAATTGCCAACCCGTGCTGATCTTTACGACAAGTATAAAATCTTCTCATCCGATGCCAACAAGGCCTTTGCTGCCGCTTTGAAAGTGGGAGAGGCCCGCCCCGGAGCTGCCGTTTATCCGGAAATGTCAAACCAGATCCAGATCATGATGGGCAAGGTGCTGACTGGCACACAGGCCACTGAAGCCGCCGTGGATGAAGCCTTCAAGGCTTCGCTTGCGGCCTATCACAACAGCCATTGAGCTTATGGCGAGACTGCGGGGCCAATCGGCCTCGCAGTATTCTGTGTCATGAATTCGGAAAGTACACACCATGGCCACAACCAGTCTGCAGGCGGGCGGACAGCTCCGTGTTTCTCGCAACCCACATAGACCCAAGGTCGCACCATGGCTTATGCCGCTGATTTTGGTGCTTGGGATTTTCTATCTTTATCCCGTGCTGGATGTCCTGCGTCTTGCCTTTACCAAAGCCACGCTGCTGGGCGATGCGGGCGGCTACACCCTCACCACGCTGATCAACACTTTAACCCGTGCTGAAATTCCGCAAGTCCTGTGGGTGACGCTGACCTTCACCGCCGGGTCTGTGCTTGCCCAGCAGCTTTTTGGTCTGGCCATTGCGCTGGTGGTGGTGCGCGCGGAAAAACGTGGACTGTTTGGAGCCACCATTCTGCGCACAACGGCGCTGATTGCCTGGGTGGTGCCGGGGATTGCCGGCGGCATTATCTGGAAAATGCTGTTCAACGAGGCCCCGTTTGGTGGTCTGAACAGCCTGTTGCGGCTGGTGGGAGCGGGGCCTGTGCAATGGCTCTCCGATCCCAATCTGGTGATGTGGTCGGTGGTGCTTTCCAATGTCTGGCGTGGCACAGCCTTTTCCATGGTGGTGATGTATGCCGCCATCAAAGCCATAGACCCGGTGTTGTATGAAGCATCAGCCGTGGATGGGGCGCGGGCTTTTCAGCGTCTGTATTACGTCACCTTGCCACAGTTGAAGGCATCGATTCTGGTCAATCTTATTCTGATCACCATCCAGACCCTCAACACATTTGATGCGATCATTTCCCTGACAGGCGGCGGACCGGGACGCTCAACAGAAGTGTTGTCGCTTTACACCTTCAATGTCGTTTTCCGCAATTACGATCTGGCCGCAGGTGCCGCACTGTCCATCCTGATGCTGATCATTTCGCTGGGCCTTGCGCTGATTTACGCCGCCTTCCTGCCAAAAGGGGATGACCAATGATGAAAGCCCGCACCAGTGAACGTCTGGGTGATGTGCTGAGCTATGTTTTCATGGCCACAACCTTTGTGTTTTTCGCATGGCCGCTGCTGTGGCTTTTGTCTTTGGCGCTGCGAACCCGCAAGGAAGTGTTTCTGGGGGTGAGCCGCTTCATTCCCAAAGCGCCAACACTGGATAATTTCGCGCTGATTTTGTCATCAGACAAGTTTCTGTCCTACCTTTGGAATGCGCTGAAACTGTCCTGCCTGTCGGCGGCAGGCTGCCTGATTGTCGCCCTGCCTGCCGCCTATGCGTTTTCACGCTTCCAGTTCAAAGGCAAGGGCGTATGGATGATGGCGCTTTTGTCCGTGCAGATGATGTCGCCACTGGTGATCATGGTGCCGCTCTATCGCTACATGGCCGCCATGGGCTTGCTGGATAGCCATTTTGGCACCACCATGGTTTATGTGGCGCTGGCGGTGCCTGTCTCCACATGGATTCTGAAAGGCTCCATCGACGGTCTGCCGAAAACGCTGGATGAAGCCGCCATGATGGATGGTTGCACCCGGTTCGGTGTTTTCATCCGCGTCATTCTTCCCCTCTCCACGCCCGGCATTGCCTCGGCCTTCATCATTGCGGTGATCAGCGGCTGGTCACAGTTTCTGGTGCCCTTCCTTCTCATCACCAAAGAATCCCTTACGCCCATTGGCGTCGGCATTTTCCAATATGCCGGCACACAAAACGATTCCTCCATTCAGCTTCTGGCGGCTGCCTGCCTTGTGTCGGTGGTACCAGCCATTATTGCCTTCCTCTCGCTCCAGCGCCTCATTCTCGGGGCTATGACCGCCGGAGCAGTGAAGGGCTGATCGCCTGTTGAACCCATTGTATTTTCTAGACTTCAGGAAACATCCCATGACCCTCACTTACGCCCAACGCCTCGAACGCCTTGAGGTTCGCAACGCCGAATTCCAGTTCTGGCGCGCCCGCAAAACCGTTGTTGTCAACGGCTGGCACTTCAATGGCACAGCCATTGCCGTTGGTGATGCCTGGCCGCACAAGACGCCTCCGGTGCAGTTTACCGCCGATGTCAGCGTACCGGAGGGCTGGCCACTGGCGGATACCTATCTTTACCTCAATCTGGGCGGCGAGAGCCTGCTGACAATCACGGCACAGGATGGTTCTGCCAAAAGCTACGGCCTCGATCCCTATCACCGCGAATTTGCAGCCCCCTCGTCCCACTTTTCACTAAGCGCACAATCGGTTCCGCGCCTGCCGTTTGGTGAGCCGGTGCGCCACCCCAAACTGGAACGCTCGGAACTGTTCTGGATTGACCGCTCAGTTGATCGCATGGGACTGCTGATGCGTCAGATCGCTGAAGCCATCAAGGTGTTGGAAGGCCATGATGTGGTGCCTTATCTGCTGGATGCCGCAGAACAGGCGTTTTATGCTATCGACTGGCCATCGGCCACGGCGGATTATGTGGCACGCACAGCGCCTGCCGTCATGCAGCAGAAAATCTGGCAATTGCCAGAGCTGAAAGCCAATCCGGATGGCTTGACCGATGCCCAGCGCGCCACGCTCGATCAGGCCTATGATGCGCTCATCGCTCGCCTTGCCGAACTGCGTGAACGCTTCCCCCCACAAGGCAAGGTGGCCTTGACCGGCCATGCGCATATCGATCTGTGCTGGCTGTGGCCCTATGATGAGACCCGCCGCAAAATGCGCCGCACCTTCCACACGGCGCTGTCGCTGATGGAAACCTCCAAGGATTTCCGCTTCAACCAATCCACCGCCCATTATTACTGGCAGTTGGAAGAGGATGACCCGGCGCTGCTTGATCGCATTGTCGAGCGCGCCAAGGACGGCCAGTGGGAAACCCTTGGCGGCATGTGGATCGAACCAGACACCAATATGCCAACCGGAGAAAGCCTGTCGCGGCAAGTTCTCTATGGGCAGCGCTATTTTGAAAAACGGTTTGGCACACGCCACAGCGTCTGCTGGCTGCCCGATTGCTTCGGTTTTGCCGGTGCCCTGCCCCAGCTTCTCAAGCAGGGTGGCATGAAAAGCTTCTTCACCATCAAGGTCAACTGGTCCGAGAGCAATCATATTCCCAATGATCTGTTCTGGTGGGAAGGTCTGGATGGCAGCCGCGTACTGGCCCACTCGTTCGACAATCCGATGGAAGGCTATAATGGCTTTGTGCGGCCCGATTGCATTACGCCCACATGGAAAAACTATCGCCAGAAAGATCGTCACGACACCACCTTGCTCTGCGTTGGCTATGGTGACGGCGGCGGCGGCCCAAGCCCGGAAATGGTGGTGCGGGAAGAGCAGCTTCGGGTGTTTCCCGCCATTCCGGAAGCCCGCTGGACCCGTGTGCATGACTTTTTTGAAAATGCCCACGCCATGGCCAGCACCACGCCGGTATCGGTCTGGAAAGGCGAGATCTATCTGGAACTGCATCGTGCCACGCTGACCACGCAAAGCGCCATCAAAAAGCTGCACCGCAAAGCCGAACGCAGCCTGATCACGGCGGAAACGCTGGCCTCGCTGGCGCATCTTCTGGGGGCAGAACAGCCGCGCTCTCTGGAGCCTGAATGGCGGGTGGTGCTGAAAAACGAGTTCCACGACATTCTGCCCGGCTCATCGATTGCCGAAGTCTATGTGGATGCGAAGGCCGAGCTGGAACAGGTTCTCACGGATGGCGCAGCCGCACAGCAAGCGGCCGTTGAAGCCATTGTGAAACATCTGCCCGACGGCAAGGATGGTGCCGTGCTGGTGATCAACCCCACCCTCAGCCCTCGTCCCTTGCGTCTGACGCTGGCAGATGGCAGCGTTTCAGCCGACATGCAGGTGCCTGCGCTGGGTATCAGCGTTCTGCCGCAAACGGCACTCGCCGCCAAACCGGGCTTGAGTGCCACCGATAGGACGTTGGAAAATGATATTCTCAAGGTGACATTGGCCGAGGATGGCTCGATTGCCTCGATCATTCACAAGTCCTCTGGCCGGGAAGCCGTGGAAGGCGGAGCCAACCGGCTGTTTGCCTATACCGCCGATAAGCCACGCAACTGGGATGCCTGGGATGTGGAAGAGGATTACGGCCAGAAAGCCGAGGAACTGACCGGATTTGATTCCATCGAACTGGCCGAAAACACTGCGCATCGCGCTGCCATTCGCATCAAGCGCCGTTTCCGCGATTCCACCATTGTGCAAACCTTGAGTCTGGGAGCCAATGCCCGTCGTCTCGATATTTTCACCGAGATTGACTGGCACGAGCGCCGCGTGCTGCTGCGCACAGAAAATGGCGTGGCGGTGCGCGCCGCCCGCGCCACATGTGAGGTGGCCTATGGCGTGGTGGAGCGCTCAACCCACTCCAACACATCCTGGGATCAGGCCATGTTCGAGGCACCGGCCCACCGCTTCATTGACCTGTCCGAACAGGGCTTTG
>CAJYRE010000032.1 GCA_913776675.1 Rhizobiaceae bacterium | reverse complement strand
TAAGCGTTCAGCGCCCGGCCCTTGTCAGCGCTGTCGGGGCGGATTTCGAAAACCATTTTACCGCGTTGTAAAACATAACCAGGACCAGCCTTGACGACGGCGGCCTGCATGGTTTTTTCAATCTCATTGGCCGCTTCAGGAACGTGCCGGATATGGACAGCAACGGCAGCTCCCTTGTCTTCAACCAGCACACCGGGCAGGTGTTTTTCAAGCGCAGTCAGTTCATGCTTGAGCGCCTGAAAGGCATGGGTTGGCTCTGGTCGCGTGAAAGTACCATCCGGCAGGCGCAGCTCTGTGCCATGCAGTCCGGCAATCAGCAAAGAATGTGGCGCAAACAGATGATCGGCATAAGTGAGGGCACGGCCTGTGACCAGCGCCAGTGCGCCCTTCAGATGGCGGGAAAGGGCTGCCAGATGCCGGGGCAGATCAGCAGGAACAATGATGGAATCCGGTGTGTCGGCCAGATCAATCAATGTGCCGTCAATATCGAAAAACAGGGCATATTGCTCCGGTTTTGTCCGCACATTGAGCATCAACTCTGTTAAGGGGTCGTGTGAGGCTGGGCCCGTCTTGGTATCGGCACCTGCGTTTTTCATAGACTTAACCTGCTTTTCGTCGAATCTCGTGCTGGATCGGCTTGAGTACACCAAGGTTGTAACGAGCAGGCGAGCTTATAGTTCCCTCCATCAGACAGATCGGCAGCCTGTCGGATGCACTCTGCGGGGTGACACCTGCCTGCAAAGCTGGCATAACAATTTGCAAGACAGGGGCGTTCGTTGTGATCGAAAACAGACATGACGAGCTGAGAAGCACCCTTTGAACCTGAACCAGATCATGCTGGCGGAGGGAGTCGCATCAGGCCGTCATCCTGTGTCGATGAGGCCGGATTGGCCGATGGCTCCTTTTCCCTGCAAAGGAGTGTCCCATGTCCGACATCACAGTAACAGCAGCCGAATCCTCCCCTGTCCGCAATGTCTTGTCCATTGCTGGGTCTGACCCCTCAGGCGGGGCAGGGATTCAGGCCGATCTGAAAACCTTTGCGGCGCGGGGCACCTATGGCATGGCCGCCATCACGGCGTTGACGGCACAAAACACACAAGGCGTCCGTGCTGTTCAGCATGTGCCGGCTGATTTTGTTGCACAGCAGATCAGCACGCTGTTTGCTGACATCCGGGTCGATGCGGTGAAAATCGGCATGATTGCCAATGGCGATATTGCCGAAGCGATTGCCCATGCTTTGGCTGCGCATCGCGGCATCCCAGTGGTGCTGGACCCGGTGATGATTGCCAAAGGCGGCGCATCACTGCTGGACGAGCAAGCCGTGTCGGTATTGATCCAACGGTTGTTGCCAAAAGCGACGCTGATCACCCCCAATCTGCCCGAGGCGGCAGCCCTTCTGGGTGAGAGTGAAGCCGAGGATCGCGCCACGATGCAGGCGCAGGCGCAAAAGCTGCTGGGGTTGGGCGCGCAGGCCGTGCTGCTGAAAGGTGGGCATCTGCCCGGCGAGGACAGCCCGGACGTGCTGGCAAGCAGTGCCGGGCTGGTCTGGTTTGAGGGCAGGCGGATCAACACCACCAACACCCATGGCACCGGCTGCTCCTTGTCCAGCGCGGTTGCAGCCGAACTGGCCAAGGGATTGCGCCTTCCAGATGCTGTTGCGAACGCCAGAACATGGCTGCGCGGTGCCGTGGCCAATGCAGACCGGCTCACCGTTGGATCAGGCCATGGGCCGGTGCATCATTTTCATGCGCTTTGGGGATAAGGTGGGCGCATGGCCCACACGCCAGCTCCCAGACGGATCTTAATGATCCGCCTTGATGAACGTACCGTTTTGCAGCTCGCGCATCGCCTGCATCAGCTCTTCGCGGGTGTTCATCACAATCGGCCCGTGCCATGCCACCGGCTCCTTGATCGGCTTGCCGGTGACCAGCAGGAAGCGAATGCCTTTTTCACCCGCCTGCACGGTAATCTCATCGCCGGTATCAAACACCACCAGCGTGCGATTGCCCGACAGATCGCGGATGTTCAGCTCTTCCCCCATGAACTCCTTTTCCACCTTCACACCAAACGGCTTGGAGGCATCGCGGAACGAGCCGGAACCGGCAAAGATATAGGCAAAGGCCGAGCGATAGGTATCCACCGGAAAACGCTTGGCCTTGCCCGGAGGCACGGAAATATCGAGATAGACCGGCTCGGCCGCAATGCCATCCACCGGACCGGTCTTGCCCCAGAAGTCACCACAGATCACCCGCACGGATGTGCCGTCATCATCGACCACCACGGGAATATCGGCGGATTTGATGTCCTGATAGCGGGGGGCGGTCATTTTCAGCGAGGAGGGCAGGTTGGCCCAGAGCTGGAAGCCGTGCATCTTGCCGGAGAAATCACCTTTCGGCATTTCCTGATGCATGATGCCGCTGCCTGCGGTCATCCATTGCAGGTCGCCAGCGCCGAGCAGGCCCTGATTGCCAAGGCTGTCGCCATGTTCCACCGTGCCTGCCAGCACATAGGTGATGGTTTCAATGCCGCGATGCGGATGCCATGGAAAGCCACGGATATAATCGGATGGATCATCACCGCGAAAATCATCCATCATCAAAAACGGATCGGTTGCAGAGGTATCACCAAAGCCGAAAACCCGGTGCAGTCTCACACCTGCACCTTCCATGGTCGGGGTGGCGCGGCTTTCATGTTTGACAGGACGAATAGACATCGGCCAGCTCCTTTCGAGCATTTATAACGGGGCGAGCATAAATCATTTGCCCCGAATATAGTGAAACCTGAGGTGGCGCGAAGGTGCGAATAGAGAACGCAGTGTTCACAAAATGCCGATGATTTCCCGAAATCTACCGCAGTGCAAAACAATGTGATTGCGCAATTCGTCACGAATCTGCCATAAAAATGGGAGGATTTACGTTTCGTTATAAACCTTCCTTCACCATAGGTTTGCAGGGGATTTCAGGGCCTGCAAAGCCGGAGCAATTTACATCATGTGTCGTTGGGCAGCTTACCGGGGAGAACCGCTTTTCATTGAGGAGCTGGTGTCGTCGCCCGCCCATTCTTTGATTGAACAATCGGTGTGCGCAACCCGCGCCAAAACCTCCACCAATGCAGATGGCTTTGGTCTGGCATGGTACGGCAACCGGCCAGAGCCGGGGCGTTTCCGCGATGTGTTGCCAGCCTGGTCGGATTGTAATCTGAAAAGCATTGCCCGGCAGATCAGCTCCCCCTTGTTTTTGGCGCATGTGCGGGCCGCCACCCATGGCGCAACAAGGCGTGACAATTGCCATCCCTTCGTGCATGGCACGTGGTCTTTCATGCACAATGGGCAGGTGGATCATTTTGAGCGGTTGCGCCGCTCGCTTGAACAGTTGCTGGATGATGAGCATTTCAGCGCCAGAAGTGGCTGCACCGATTCCGAATTGCTGTTCCTGCTGGCCATGCAATATGGCATGCAGGAGCGCCCGCTGGAGGCGATGGCCGAAGTGATCGGCTATGTTGAAAAGCTGAGCTTTGACATGATCGGCTCGGCCCGGGTGCGCTTCACGGCAGCCTTTTCTGATGGAAAATCACTCTATGCCGTGCGCTATTCCACCGATGCTTTTGCGCCAACACTCTATGCAGGGCCGATGGGGCCGGATGGTGGTTATTGCCTCGTCTCGGAACCCTTGAACGACGACAGTGAGTCATGGGTGGAAATTCCGGCAGGCAGTGCTGTGATCCTCAGCGATGATGGGCTGAACGTTGCCAATTTCGCACCCCTGCAGACTTTGACGCAGCCGCGGGTTCTGGAAATGGCAGTCTAACGCCTGCCTCTCATAGCGTTTCAAGATTTTTCGCCTGCCGCATAACCTCTTCAACGAAGACGGCCAATGGTCCGCCTTTGTCCCGTGCTGGATAGGCGAGATAGAGAGGTGCTTCCAGCTCTGAACGTGGGTTGAATTGCCGATAGGCAACACCGGAGGTTTCCAACTGTGCAATGGATTGCGGCACAATTGAAAGCCCAAGTCCTGCGGCAACCAGACTGAGGGATGACACCACTTTCGGCGCTTCCTGTCCCACAATCGGGCTAAAGCCTGCCCGTTGGCACGCCGCAATGATCCGATCATACAGCCCTTGTGCAGATGTGCGGCGGTAGAGAATGAAGGTTTCGTTCTTCAAATCGCCCAGATCAATCAAACCTTGTGGTGCTTTTGCCAAGGCATGGGTGTCGGGCATGGCCAGAATCATGGTTTCTCGGTGAACCTGTACCACCTCAAAGTCAGGCACCGGCCCGTTTGGTGAGCGGATAAAGGCGCTGTCCAGCCGACCGCTCGCAAGCTCTGCCAGCAATTCCTGCGTTGAGCCTTCATCCAGCCGCAACACAAGATCAGGCGCGGATTGCCGCAGCGCCCGCACCACGCTGGACACCAGCGGATGGAAGGCCGCTGATGTGGTGAAGCCAATGGCAAGGCTGCCTGTTTCACCACGGGCGGCCCGCTGAGCGGCTTCCACGGCTCCATCGACATCGAGAATAATCTGCCGCGCCCGTGCCACAAAGGCTTCGCCCGCCTCCGTCAGCGCCATGCCGCGCGGTTGGCGTTGAAACAGCGGTGTGCCGACCATGGCCTCCAGCGCCTTGATCTGCTGGCTCAAAGGTGGCTGTTGCAGGCCCAGTTTGAACGCGGCCCGGGTCATGTGGCCTTCATCGGCAATGGCGATGGCGTAGCGGAGATGGCGAAGTTCAATCATTTCATATTTATAGCATATGAAGAATGACACTTCCATATATTGGACATCATGTTTCTGCGGGCGTATGGAGAGGTTGAAAAGATGGAGACAAGACAATGGCAGAGGCAGGATTGGTGAATGCGGCGGAGGAACACCCCAATGTTTCCGACCTGTTCACCGGTTTTTTGAAATTGGGCCTGATGGGGTTTGGCGGTGTGCTTCCCATGGCGCGGCATATGATGGTGACACAGCGCGGCTGGTTGACAGAAGCCGAATTTGCCGACCTTCTGGGTCTCTGTCAGTTCCTGCCCGGCGGCAATATCATCAATATGTCGGTGGCGGTCGGGCTGAAGTTTCGAGGCTGGCGTGGTGCGCTGGCTGCGATGTTCGGATTGATCGCTGCTCCGATCATCATCGTTATCGGCCTTGGTGTTCTTTATGATCGCTATCATGACAATCCGGTCGTTGAGCATCTGTTTGCCGGTCTGGCGGCGGCAGCTTCGGG
The DNA here is from genome assembly GCA_913776675.1 of Rhizobiaceae bacterium. Taxonomy (GTDB): domain Bacteria; phylum Pseudomonadota; class Alphaproteobacteria; order Rhizobiales; family Rhizobiaceae; genus Allorhizobium. The sequence continues at coordinate 8,359 of CAJYRE010000032.1, read as the reverse complement.
GCTGTTGATCTCGCTGGGCTGGCGGATGCTCAAACCCCTGTTCAAGAAGCCTTTGGGCCTCTTGATAGCGATCGTCTGTTTCATCGCCATTGCACTTCTCCGCGCGCCCCTGCTGGCAACCATGTTGATTCTGGCTCCCATCTCCATCCTGCTGCATTGGAGGCTGTCGAGATGAGTGGAATCCTCTTTTCTCTCGGTCTGATCTTTTTTGAACTGTCCCTGATGGCCTTTGGCGGTGGCAATGCCATCCTGCCCGAAATGCAGCGCCGTGTGGTGGAGGTGCAGCACTGGATGAGCGCCAGTGAATTCAGCGCCCTGTTTGCCTTGGCACAGGCAGCTCCCGGCCCGAATATGATGATTGTGCCGCTGGTGGGCTGGCATGTTGCCGGGCTTGCCGGTCTGCTGGTCACATCCATTGCCAAATTCGGTCCATCGTCTCTGATCACCGCGTTTGTGTTTACGCTGTGGCAGAAATTCAAGGATCGGCCTTGGCGCAAAGTGGTGCAGGCCGGGCTGGTACCGGTGACGGTGGGTCTGGTCAGCGCCAGTGCTGCTGTTATAACGGTGGCCTCTGTGACCAGTGCCCTTCTGATGGGTATTGCGGCAGCTTCCGCATTGTTGAGCGCCACAACAAAGGTTCATCCTCTGCTGGTGCTGGGCAGTGGGGCTTTGATTGGCCTGTTGAGTGGGGTTTTATAGCGTCAGAATCATGGCACAGCGCTGCTCACGGGGCAGACCATTGCCGAAATCATGGTCGAGATGATTTTGCAGAACCTCATCCTGCGTTTCTTCAAAACCCAACGACGCATAAAAAGGGGCGTTCCACGGAAGGTGTCGGAACGTTGTCAGGCTGAGCGCCCGCAATTGCTGTTGGATGGCCAATTCTTTGACCGCATCGATCAGTGCCCGGCCAATTCCCAATCTTTGCCAGTCTGGCAGGACGGATAGTTCGACAATATGAAGCCGGTCTTCTTCAACCTTGCCGCTTAAAAATCCCACAGGCTGGTTGTGTAAATCCGTCGCCACCAGCACGGTGCCGTTATCGATCATCTGTTGCTGCTGAATGGCGCAGAGAGATGGACCATCTGCAAGCCATTGCAAATCATCGACATTTCGAAAGATCTGGGCTGCGGCTATCTCAATCGTACTCAACGCATCGCCATCATGCGGTCTGGCCAGACGGATTATCCAGACCTTCTCTGTCATGAGAGGGCCAACAGGCTGGCAATCTTGCGTGCCAATTGTTCGGCAACGCTGTTTTTATCCATATCCGGCCAATGTTCGGTGCCATCCTGACTGATCAGGGTGACGTGATTGCGCTCGCCGCCCATAATCCCGGTTTCAGGTGAAACATCATTGGCAACAATCAGATCGGCACCCTTGCGCGCCAATTTTGCGCGGCCATTGTCTTCAACATTCTGGGTTTCGGCGGCAAAGCCGATCACCAGTCTGGGCCGTTTTTCATGATGGCCGACGGTTTTCAAAATGTCCGGGTTTTCCGCCAGAACAAGACTGGGTGGCGCATCACCCGGCTGTTTCTTGATTTTCTGCCCTGATGCGCTGGCCACGCGCCAATCCGCCACAGCCGCCACCATCACGGCAATATCGGCAGGCAGCAGCGACAGCACCGCATCGCGCATTTCTTCTGCCCGTTCCACATGAATGGTTTTGACACCCGCCGGATCGGCAATGATCACAGGGCCGGAAACCAGCGTGACATCTGCCCCCAAGCTGGCAAGCGCGCTGGCAATGGCATGGCCCTGCTTGCCCGACGAGCGATTGGCGATATAGCGCACCGGATCAATCGGCTCATGGGTTGGCCCCGAGGTGACAATAGCGGTGCGACCCTTCAGCGGTTTGGGCTGATCCTCCAGCATTGCCTCGATCGTGGCAACAATCTCCAGCGGCTCTGCCATACGGCCCATGCCACTCTCGCCGCTCTCGGCCATTTCACCCGCTTTGGGGCCAATGAAATGAATGCCATCCTGCTTCAAGGTGGCTACATTGCGCTGTGTTGCCGGATGCGCCCACATTTTCGGATTCATGGCAGGAGCCACCAGCACAGGACGATCTGCGGCCAGAAGTACGGTCGAGGCCAGATCTTCGGCCAGCCCTTGGGCCATTTTTGCCATGACATTGGCGGTGGCGGGGGCCACAACAATCAGGTCACACTCCCGCGCCAGCCGAATATGGCCGACATCCTGCTCATCCTCGCGGGAAAACAGATCGAGATAGACATGCGATGCCGCCAAGGCTCCCACCGCCAGCGGTGTGATAAACTCTTGCGCCGATGCTGTCATGATGGGGCGCACCGAGGCTCCACGCTCCCGCAGGCGGCGGATCAGATCAAGGCTCTTGTAGGCGGCAATGCCGCCACTGATGATCAGAAGAACCCGCTTGCCGGACAGTGTCATATCGCAATCCGCTGACTGATGGTTGAGAGGAGTGGCAGGCCGGTTTATCCGGCCATTGCCATGTGAATGGCCATATAAAGACAGGAAATGGCAATAATCCAAAGCGCAATTCGCCCATAGCGGCCATGATGCGCTTCTGCCTTGCCAATGGCATCGGCTGTGGCAGGATCAAAGCGCAGGCCATGCTCACTCATATGCATCAATTCACTATGGAATTTTTCGGTTTTGGCGGCAATTTCCGGCAAGGCCTCGGCCACACGCACAGCAGCCCTGAAACCATCTTTCACATCGGTGACAATCCGCTTGGGTCCGAGATGATTCCGGATCCATTGGGAAACCACCGGTTCGGAGGCCTTCCACATATTGAACTGCGGATTGAGCATGCGTGATACGCCTTCCACCACCACCATGGTTTTTTGCAGCATCACCAGTTCCGGGCGGGTTTCCATGTCAAACAGCTCGGTGACTTCAAACAGCAGGGTTAAAAGCCGTGCCATGGAGATGGTTTCTGCGGGTTGCCCATGGATTGGCTCGCCAATGGCGCGGATGGCCTGCGCAAAGCTGGCAACATTGTGGTGCGACGGCACATAGCCAGCTTCAAAATGCACCTCCGCCACCCGCATATAATCGCTGGTGATGAAGCCATAGAGAATTTCGGCCAGAAAGCGCCGTTCCTTTTTGCCCAGCCGTCCGCTAATGCCCATATCCACGGCCACGATGACGCCTGCCGGATCGACGAAAAGATTGCCGGGATGCATGTCGGCGTGGAAAAAGCCATCGCGCAGCGTATGACGCAGGAAGGACTGGATCAGCGTATCGGCCAGCGCATTCAGATCATGTCCCGCCGCCTTCAGCGCCGCGACATCCGACATCTTGATGCCATCAATCCATTCCATGGTGATGACATCACGGCCTGTGCGCTCCCAGTCTACCTCCGGCACGCGAAAGCCGGGATCATCCTTGGTGTTTTCGGCCAGCTCAGACAGCGCCGCCGCCTCCAGCCGCAAATCCATTTCCAGCCGGGTTGTCTGTTCCAGCGCTTTGGTCACTTCCACCGGGCGCAGGCGGCGGGTATGGGGCAACAGCCGTTCCTGAAGATGCGATACGAGATACATCACCTCCAGATCGGCCGCAAAACGCTGCCGCACACCGGGGCGGATGACTTTGACGGCCACTTTGCGCGGACCATACGCCGTTTGCACCTCACAGGGGTGAACCTGCGCAATGGAGGCTGCCGCAATGGGCGCACCAAACTGCGCATAAAGTTCCTGCACCGGACGGCCAAGGGAATCCCGAATGGCGTTTTGGGCCGATTCTGTGGGGAAAAATGCCATGCGGTCCTGAAGGCCAGCCAGATCGGCGGCCATATCCGTGCCCACCACATCCGGGCGGGTGGCCAGAAACTGGCCAATCTTGACATAAGACGGCCCCAGACGCTCGACGGCCTGAGCCAGCCGGTCTGATCGTTCACTGTGCAGGGCACGTTTGCGGGCCAGTGATGCGGCTATTTTTTTCACCACGCCCACAATGGGGGGCAGGCCTTCCGATGGCAGCGCTGCCACCACTCCTTCACGAACCAGAATCCAGCCAACGCGGGCCAGCCTGACATAAGCGCTGAACGTGCTCATTAAACCTCTTCTATCCACTCAGCGTCTTGGTCCGCCAAGCGTGTTTGCGGTCTTTCGCCGCAGTTCAGTTCAGATTTTCCAGCCGGAATGAAGGGCTGCAATGCCGCCGGTGTAATTGGTGAAGCTGACCTTTGAAAAGCCTGCCGTCTCAATCATCGTTGCAAAATCTTTCTGATTGGGAAATTTGCGAATGGATTCCACCAGATATTGGTAGGGTTCGGCATCGCCGGTGATCATCTTGCCAAATTTGGGAATAGCCTTGAACGACCATTCATCATAGACACGATCCAGCAGCGGCATCTGCACTTCGGAAAATTCCAAAACCAGCAGACGGCCACCGCGCTTCAGCACCCGATAGGCTTCGCTCAGCGCCACATCAATGCGCGGCACGTTGCGAATGCCAAAGGCAATCGTATAGGCATCAAAGGTGTTGGCCTCAAACGGCAGCTCTTCGGCATTGGCTTCCACAAAGGTGAGATTGTCGCTCAACCCCTTTTTCCGGGCCCGTTCCTGCCCCACGGCCAGCATGGAGCCATTGATGTCCAGCACCGTGGAATGGGCCAGTCGCCTGGAGGCCTCAATGATGCGAAAGGCAATATCGCCCGTGCCACCGGCCACATCCAGCGTGCGATAGTCCGGGGCCTTGCGGGGGTTGAGCGCGGCAATCATTGCATCTTTCCAGACGCGGTGCATGCCTGCCGACATCACATCGTTCATGATGTCATAGCGCTTGGCCACCTTATGGAAAACGTCATTGACCAGACCCTGCTTTTCGCCTTCCGCGACATCACGAAAGCCGTAAGACGTTTCCATGCCGCCATCGGCGGAGGTGCGGTTTGCGACCATGGTTTCCACTCCATTTTCGTTAAAGCCCGCTCAGAACCATGGCGAAGCCGGGTCCATTGGGCTATGTCTTGCATTCGCGTTTTGCGTTGACATGGCAATGCCACGACAGGGGGTTGCCGTCCATAGGTCATCGTGTCTCAGACGAAAACAAACTCTGTCCCTATTGAATTACATGGAGCCATTGTGCCGGAATTACCAGAGGTCGAAACCGTAAAACGTGGATTGGCTCCCAGCATGGAGGGCCGAATTGTGACCAGACTGGAGCTGAGGCGGGCGGATTTGCGCTTTCCCTTTCCGCATGATTTCGCAGATCGGGTTGCAGGGCGCGCCATTCTGTCCCTGTCCAGACGGGCAAAATACCTGCTGATTGATCTGGAGGATGGGTTCAGCATCGTTTCCCATCTGGGCATGTCCGGCTCCTATCGCATCGAGCAGGCGCAGGATGTGGATGTGCCCGGACAGTTTCATATGGCCCGCTCCCGCAATGAAGCGCACGATCATGTGATTTTCCATCTGGAAGGGGCTGGCGGTGAACGTGTGAGGGTTATTTATAATGATCCGCGCCGTTTTGGTTTTATGGATATGGTGGAACGGCGGAATATGGATAGCCATCCCTCCTTTGCCGGCCTGGGACCGGAGCCGGTGGGCAATGCCTTGAGCGCCGCCTATCTGGCCAGCCGGTTCAAAGGCAAGGCGCAACCGCTGAAGACCACATTGCTCGACCAGAAGGTGATTGCCGGGCTTGGCAATATCTATGTCTGTGAAGCGCTGTGGCGTGCCCATTTATCGCCCTATACGCCGTCGGGCGCTCTGGTGACAGTCGATGGCATGCCCACACCTGCGCTTGAAGCGCTCACCGAGGCCATTGCCACTGTTATTCATGAAGCCATTGCGGCGGGTGGCTCCTCGCTGCGCGATCATATTCAGGCCGACGGCTCCCTGGGATATTTTCAGCACAGCTTCAATGTCTATGACCGCGAGGGTCAGCCGTGTCGCACGCCCGGCTGTCAGGGCACGGTTGAACGTATAACGCAGGCCGGGCGCTCGACATTCTATTGCCCCACCTGCCAGACATGACTGAAACGCGATTGAAGGATGATGTGATGGAATTTGAAACCCTGCTTGTTGATCGGCATGGCCCCGTGGCGCTGGTGCGGTTGAACCGGCCGCAGGCTCTGAATGCTCTCAATTCAACCGTGATGAAGGAGCTGATTGTGGCCCTTTCGGCTTTTCAGAATGACAATACTGTGCGGGCTGTGGTTCTGACGGGCTCGGACAAGGCCTTTGCAGCCGGTGCCGATGTCAAGGAAATGCAGGGTGTTGAATTTGCCGATGCCTATCAAGGCGATTTTCTGGCGGGCTGGGGTGAGGTTGCCGGGTTCCGCAAGCCGATCATCGCAGCGGTTTCGGGTTTTGCCCTGGGTGGTGGCTGCGAGTTGGCGATGATGTGCGATTTTATCATCGCAGCATCAACGGCACGGTTTGGGCAGCCGGAAATCACGCTTGGGATTATTCCCGGTATGGGAGGCACCCAGCGACTGGTGCGCGCCATTGGCAAGGCCAAGGCTATGGACCTGTGCCTGACGGGCCGGATGATGGATGCGGCGGAAGCGGAAAAAGCTGGTCTCGTCGCCCGTATTGTGGCTCCGGAACAGGTGGTGGATGAGGCGCTGGCTGCGGCTTTAAAAATTGCCGGGTTTTCGGCCCCTGCTGTGGGCATGGCCAAGGAGGCGGTCAATCGCGCCTTTGAACAGCCCTTGGCGGAAGGATTGCGGTTTGAGCGACGTCTGTTCCATTCCTTGTTTGCCACGCAGGATCAGAAAGAGGGCATGGCGGCCTTTGTTGAAAAGCGCCCGGCGGCTTTCAAGGATCGCTAAGGTGGCCTGAATCGGCTCAGGAATCGGAAAGCTGCAAGGAAAGGTGAGAAAGCGCGTTGACGGGGGCGTTCTTTCCCGCTATATGCCCGCCCACAGTTAGGAAAGCTTTTGGCTTTTCCGCGATTGCTCCCGACGTGCTGGCCCGGATACTCCTGTAAGGCAGGTGTTCAGAGCCTTGCGGCAAAGTGGAGTTTTGGTTCGTATTCGAGAGAGGCATCAATGGCCAATACAGTTTCGGCGAAGAAGGCGACCCGCAAAATCGCTCGCCGCACAGCAGTTAATAAAAGCCGCCGTACGCGCGTGCGCAATTTCGTCCGTAAGGTTGAAGAAGCAATCGCAACCGGTGACATCGCAGTGGCCGCAGAAGCTCTGAAGGCTGCTCAGCCTGAGCTGCACCGCGCTGCAACAAAGGGCGTTATGCACCGCAACACCGTGTCTCGCAAGATCTCGCGTCTTGCCAGCCGCGTTAAGGCTTTGGCTGCCTAATTTCTGCCTGAAATTTTAAGTTTGATGAGCCTGGCTGCGAAGCCGGGCTTTTCTTGTTTCAGTTTTTTTTATTTTTCAAGTCATCTGTGTGTCTGTTTGATGTCGTTGGAATGACAGAAAAAATCCTTTAAAAACAAAAGCTTGTTGGAGGTTGTTCTCGGGTGGCGTCCTTTCCTCTACGGCAGGGTTACGGGTTTTTGAGTCAAGTGATTTTTTTATTTTTTGGGATTCCCATGGCTTGCAATCTACATTTTCGCCAAACTCCTTGATTCAAAAGCGATTCTTTTTTGCCATTTTTGCGCATTGAAACTTCCTCTCCAGAGTCAATGGCGATGCGGTAATTTTACGGAAAATTCACTGTTGATCTCCGCATTCGATCCTGCCTAAATGGCTTTCAGGAAAGGCTCTGACAAAGGCTCCGGTTTCGGAGAGTGGCTGGTAAGGCGACACTTTTGACGGGCTCTCTCCAAGCGATCCTTTCAAGGTTTCGTTTCTTCATACATCGGTTTTCTGAAAAGCCTGTTCTGTTTGGCAAAGAACGGGAACGGAATATCTTTGTCTTATGTTGGCACTGCTGATTTGCGTGTGGGACCGGCTCCGGTTTCCGAGACATGATGAAGCAGCTTAAAAGTGATGGACTATTGTATGCGTTTGGAAAAGCGTATGATGGTGCAGGCTTTGTTGATAAAAGATGGAGGATGAAAACGGGTGGCTTGGATGATTGTTTCGGCATGATGCCGCGGCAAGCCATTCAATGCGGATGACAAGAGCATTGTGGGCGGATTGGCAAGACGCGCATAATGCTTTCGATGTGTCTGGCAATGGGGTGTTTCATTAACGAGGATGAAAGACCAGGGAACCGGGCATTGTTGTGTGCTGTTACAGGCGCACAGGCATGAAGGCCATTCTGGCAATCAGGCTGCTGTTTCTGTTGGAGTCCGCTCCGCAGGGGTGCGCAGACGAACGAGGGGTCGGGGCTTTGCTGTTGTTTCACAACGGGCAAACGCCTTTTGTTGGTGTGGTCAGGCATCGGCGTGAACGAAGAACCGAAAAGCTCGGCTTCTTCGGATTATATGATGCAGAAATGATGGGCGTCGGCCAGGTATGG
>CAJYRE010000031.1 GCA_913776675.1 Rhizobiaceae bacterium | reverse complement strand
CTTTAACCAGCCGGAATCACGGCATATTGTCGAGCTGGAAGAATGTCCCATCACATCTGCCGGTCTTCTGGGTCGGCTGGATGATCTGCGCAAACTGGGAGCTGCCATTGCCACCGGCTCGGATCATTTCCGCATGACGGTGACAGAAACCACCACCGGATTGGATGTTTCGATTGATGGTGTGCGCGGCGGTTTGGGCGAACGTGAGCGGCGCAACCTGACCGAAACAACCTTGGCGATGCGCGGCATGGCTCGCGTCTCCGTCAATGGCGAAGTGGTGATTGAGCCGCAAAAGCCGCTTTTGAATTTTGATGGTGCCTTGGTCAACATCCCGCCCGGAGCCTTTTCTCAGGCCACGGTGGAGGCCGAGGATGCCATGGCGAAACTGGTGCTGAGCCATGTGGGCAAAGCCAAGCGCATTGCCGATCTGTTTGCCGGGATTGGCACGTTTGCTCTACGGCTGGCCCGTCATGGGCAGGTTCTGGCGGTGGAATCCGATGACAAGGCGCTGAAAGCACTGGACCATGCCGCCCGCAACACGCAAGGCCTGAAGCCAGTCAAGGTTGAGAAACGCGACCTGTTCCGCCGCCCGATGATGGCATCGGAGCTGAAAACCATGGATGCCGTGGTGTTTGACCCGCCGCGCGCCGGGGCCGAAGCACAATGCACTGAGCTGGCCAAAAGCAATGTCAAAACCATTGTCGCCGTCAGTTGCAACCCGCTGACGCTGGCCCGCGACCTCGCCATTCTGATCGCGGGTGGCTATCGCATCACCTCGGTTACACCCATTGACCAGTTTCTGTGGTCGCCGCATGTGGAAGTGGTTGTTGCGCTCAGTAAAAATTAAAGCATGTCGCGTTTTATCATCATCAATACAATGATAACGCCTATGCAACAAAATATAAGAAAAGCCTGTCACATTGACTCTTATTCACTGTGACAGGCTTTAACACCGAGAGCAATGAAAATGACACTTGGTATTGTTTTGCAAACATCTCAAGCTCTTGGATAGCATTTGAGATATTTGCAATGTCTTGAAGGCGAGGATGCGCCAGCATCTTCGATGCCTTGGTATAAAACGTGTGTTTGTATCGCCAATTTTACAACATCATGCGGTTCGACGCAGGCTTGTTCCTGCATCACGCCTCAGCCTGAATTGTGCCAGCAAGGCAGTCAGAGCGGCGGCTTCTTGTGCCAGCCCATGGCTTGCGGCAGTTTGCTCTTCAACCATCGCCGCATTTTGCTGTGTGCCCTGATCCATGACATTGACGGCTGTGTTGATTTCCAGAAGGCCTTGCGATTGTTCACGGGAGGCTGTGACAATGGCAGTGATATGCTTGTTGATGTCCTGAACTTCGTGGACAATGCCTTCAAGGGCCTTTCCAGTCTCGTGGACCAGCGACACACCCGCCACCACCTGATCGCCGGAAACACGGATCAATTGCTTGATTTCCTTAGCAGCATTGGCAGAACGCTGCGCCAGTTCACGCACTTCCTGCGCCACCACGGCAAAGCCTTTTCCGGCCTCTCCGGCGCGGGCGGCTTCCACACCAGCATTGAGAGCCAGAAGATTGGTCTGGAACGCAATCTCATCAATCACGCCGATGATGTTGGAAATCTCGTTGGAGGATTTCTCAATGGCTTCCATGGCGTCAACGGCATTGCGAACAATCGCACCGGATTTTTCTGCCTCGGCACGGGCGCGAGCAACAATCTGACCCACTTCTTCTGCGCGATGCGCACTATCTTTTACCGTAGTCGTCACCTCTTCAAGGGCAGCCGCGGTTTGCTCGACAGAAGCCGCCTGCTGCTCTGTACGACGGGCGAGATTGTCAGCCGATGTGCGAATTTCCATCGCGCCGCCATCAATGGCGTGTGCGTTGTGCCCAACATTGATCATGGCAGCGTTAAGCTTTGCCACAGCGGCATTAAAATCCAGACGCAGCCGCTCCAGATCGCCAGCGAACGGCGTTTCGATACTATGAGCGAGATCGCCATCGGCAAGAAAGCCAAGACCCGTTGCCAGTTCGTGCACTGCAAATGACATCTGCTCGGCTTCTCGCGCCCTCATCGCCTCACGTTCACGCCGTTCCTGATCGCTCATGCTGCGGTTCTCGTCCGCTTCACGCTCCAGACGTATCCGCTCAATGGCATTGTCACGGAAAACAGCGACCGCAGCACCCATCTGGCCAATTTCATCCTTGCGTTCAGTGCCCGGAATGGAGGTAGAGACATCCCCTGATGCCAGTTTGGTCATCACACCCGTCATGCGAACAACGGGGCGCACCACCAGGCGCGACAACACCAGCGCCAGAATGCCCACCATGGCAATCACCCCGATTATCGTTGCAATAACTGCAGCAATGCGGAAATCGTCAATGGCGGCAAAAGCCTTTTGCTGATCCACCACCAGCGCGAGATACCAGGTATCAACAGGCAGGCCCTTGATGGGAACAATATTGACCAGAACCGGCTTGTTGTTCAGCACCGTTTCCGTCAAACCGCCACCAATAGCAGGCGTGGTCACCGGGAAAACATCCGCGAGTTTCCTTGTGATCAGACTTTGATCCGGATGCACGAGAATTGCCCCTTCCCGGTTGACCAAAAACGCAGATCCCTTGCCGCCGATATCCACGCTGCCCAGCAGGCTGACCAGCGTTTTCAAGGAGAAATCGCTGGCGGCAACGCCATAAAGCTTGCCATCACGCTTTACTGGCACGGCAGCACTGACAATCAGTTGTCCGGTTGAAGCGTCCACATAAGGGTCGGTCAATACGATCCTGTCGGCTTTGACTGCCGCCTGGTACCACGGGCGAATACGGGGATCATATCCATCGGGCAATGGCTGAAACGGAACAGACGTGAATTTTCCATCCGCCTGATGCCCCACATAGGTGGACATAAATTCACGCAAAAGCACCGGATTGTCGAACTCGGACAAAATTCCCTCGACTGTACCGATCCTGCCAGCGGCATAGCCTTCAAGTTCTGTCAGCATCAACCGCGCCGTCAGCCAGCTTGCAATGCCCTGCGATGCCTGAAGACCAGCCGAATTGATTTCATTGGTCACTGCGCTGCCAATGGTCATTCTCTGAAGACGATCAATATAAAGAGAAAAACCACAAAGAACTACAACCACAGCAATAGAGGCGGCAATCAAGATTCTGGTCATCAAATGGAGATTTTTAAGCATACCTATACCATCCCGTGCGCGACGGCCAACCAATGAAATATCATTCAAGTGAAAGCTCAGTCTGCAATCTAAACGTCTTTGCCTTACATCACCATACGCTTGATAAAGCGCAAAAATGCTACAAGGCGCATGGCATGCCGACCTTTAACAGCGAAACCATTTATAGTTGAAAATCAGGCTCATTCTTTAATTTTAAATGAAGCCAACATGACATTTTTGCAAAATTTTTCAATAGGAAAGAAAATGAACACACGCTTTGCGTGTCTATTTTTGGGAAGGTTTGCATAAGGCATCTTCATCACATGAAGCATGCATAGCATAGACTCTATTTGGCTTTTTTGCTCATGAATGCCTGAAAAGCAGCGCGCGCTTCTGCGCTTTTCAGTTGCATTGCAAAATGCTCTAGCTCTTCATGCATCCGCGCCAGAACGGCAGCTTGATCACCCCGGATCAGGTTTCTGGCAATGGTCAAAGCCTGCACGGGCTTCGCGGCAAGGTTTGCTGCAAGGGCCAAGGTTTCGGTTTCAACAACCTCGGGCGCGACCACTTTCCAAATCAGCCCCGCGTCGCGTGCTTGCTCTGCGGAAAAACCTTCCCCCAGTGCCAGCAAGGCAAAGGCCCGTTGATGGCCCATCACCAGCGGAGCCAACAGGCTGGATGCCGCTTCCGGCACCAAGGCCAGATCGACAAACGGCGTTTTAAACAGGCTGCGGTTGGAGGCAATGGTGAGATCACAATGCAGATGCAGGGTGGTTCCAATGCCGATGGCCAGACCATCCACACCCGACACCATCGGTTTGGATGCCCCCACAAGCGCTTTCAGCAAGCCAAAGGCGGCTGGCTCTTCCTGCCCGCCCGCCATGGCGAAACTGAGAAAATCGGCCATATCATTGCCCGCCGAAAAACAACCTTCCGTGCCCAAAAAGGCAATGGTGCGCACCGTATCATCCGATCCGGCCTCGATCAGCGCACGGCTCATCTGCTGATACATGGCGGCGGTAATGGCATTTTTCTTGTCAGGCCGATTCAACCGAATGACCAGAACACCGGGATAGGCTGATGGCCTCTCCATCAGAACATGCTCGCTCATGTTATTCTCCCGCCATCAAAATGGTTTTTGCCGCCATCAGGCTGGCAGCGCCATCCGTCACGGTCTGTTTCAGGGCGGCCGTCTCGGCCAGCAGGTTTTCGGCCACAAACCGGCACAAGGCCTGCTGATGTGCCTGATGATAGGCCGCATCGACCAATGCCCCCTTGGCCAGATAGGCTCCGCTCAACACCAGCCCGAACAGCCGTTGATATGGTGTTGCCCCGGCCAATGCTTCGGCTGTTTCGCCCGCCGCAAGACGCGCCAACAGCCATTCGGTTGTTTCTTGCAAATCCTTGATGCTGGAGAGAAGACGCACAGCCGCCTGCCCCAAATCCGGCTGGTTGGCCGCATCCACGGCCACAGCAATGGCCTTCAACTCATCGATAAACCCACGCACATGGTCGCCATTCGACAGCGGCAGTTTGCGCGTGACCAGATCAATGGCCTGAATGCCGTTGGTGCCTTCATAAATCGGTGCAATGCGCGCATCACGCAGCAGGCGGGCGGCCCCGGTTTCTTCAATAAAGCCCATGCCGCCATGCACCTGAATGCCCATGGAGGCCACTTCAACGCCCATATCGGTCGCAAAACTCTTGGCAATCGGGGTTAAAAGCGCGGCCCGCTCCTGCCAATGCTTTGCCGCATCGCCCTCAGCGTGATGGCTCATATCAATAGCATGGGCGCAGGCATAGCAAATGGCGCGCGCCCCTTGGGTGAGCGCTTTCATGGTCACCAGGGTGCGGGCAATATCGGGATGTTCGATAATCGGGCTCATGCCGGAGCCATTCCAGCCGGGGGCCTTTCCTTGTGTGCGCTCCTTGGCATATTGAGTGGCTTTCTGGGTGGCTGCCTCACAGATGGCCACGCCCTGCATGCCCACAGCCAAACGCGCATTGTTCATCATGGTGAACATGCAGGCCAGCCCTTTGTTTTCCTCGCCAATCACATAGCCAATCGCGCCCGGCTCATCGCCAAAACGACCATCGCCATAGATCATCGTACAGGTGGGAGAGCCATGAATGCCCAGCTTGTGTTCCAGCGAATGGCAAAACAGATCATTGCGCGCGCCCAGTGAACCATCGGCATTGACCAGAAATTTCGGCACCAGAAACAGAGAAATTCCGCGTGTGCCGGCTGGCGCATCGGGAAGCCGCGCCAACACCAGATGAATGATGTTGTCGGTGGCGTCATGCTCGCCCCAGGTGATGAAAATCTTCTGGCCAAAAATCCGGTAACTGCCATCAGCCTGGCGCTCGGCGCGGGTTTTCATCACACCGAGATCAGAGCCTGCATGCGGCTCTGTCAGGTTCATGCTGGCCATCCACTCGCCAGAGACCATCTTGTGCAGAAAGGTTTCTTTCAACGCCTCGCTGCCATGAGCGCTCAAGGCTTCAGCGGCTCCCATGGTCAGGGTTGGCCCGAGGGCAAAGGCCATCGAGCCGGAATTCCACATTTCCAGTGCCGCAACGTTGAGAAGATGCGGCAGAGCCTGGCCGCCATAGCGCTCCTCGGCCACCAAGCCGTTCCAGCCACCTTCCACCCAGCTGCGATAGAGGTTGGCCCAGCCATCGGGCAAGGTGACATGGCCCTTCTCAAGTCGCGCGCCCTGCTGATCGCCAATCTTGGCCAGAGGTGCAATCTCTTGCCCGGCAAAACGTCCGGCCTCTTCCAAAATCGCATCCACCACATCTTCTGACAGATCCCCGAAGCGCCCCTCCTCCAAGGCTGCTGCCAGACCTGCAACATGTTTGAGCGTAAAGGCAATTTGCTCAACCGGAGCTTTGTACATGGCGATCTCCTCCATACCGTCACGCGGATCTGGCCTCTGTCGGGGTCATGGTGCCCACACAGACAGCCGATCTTTCAGTTTTTCTATGTCCTTTGAAAAACCGGGGGTGAACCCTCCACGCATTTTTCCTGACAATTCCAAGCCTATTGATTTTTACGTAAACGTCAAGAAATTGCGACCGAAAGAGTCCATGAAAAACATGGCTGTTGAAACACCCGTCACAATCGCGGCATATAGACCACATGCCATTCCATGATTGGTGCGGTTCGATGCTGGCATTTTTTGTTTTCGCATCGGAAATTCCATGATCTGTCTCAGGAGCTTGCCACCATGCTAACCATGCCCGGCCAAATTCCCGGTCTTGTCTGGGCTTATCATATTGATCAGCAAAACCGCCGGGCAACGCGCCTGCCGATGGATGCCAGCAGCGACGATCTGCTGCCGGAAAGCGGCTTTTTATGGCTGCACCTGAACCTTGCCGATGGCCGGGTTCCGGCCTTTCTGGAGAGTTTTGGCGGCTTGACCGAAGCGGCCCGCGCCGCCCTGATCAATCATGAACACCATGCAGCCCTCTCTGTGGATGATCAGTTGATTCATGGCACGCTTGTGGATTTTCAGCGTGAATTTGACTCTACCACGCGGGATATTGGCTGGCTGCACTTTGCCCTCTCGGACCGTTTTATCATCACCACGCGCCTGCAACCAATCCGCTCTGTGGATGTGCTGCGGGCTGGCATTGAGAAAAATCCCGCCAAATTCCGCTCTCCTCTGCATGTGTATGAAGTGCTGGTGGCCGAATCCCAGCGCGGCATCATGACGCTGGTGGTGGAGCTGATGGATGAAATCAACCGGATTGAAGATGTGGTCTATGGCGAGGATTTGCGCGATGAGCGCACCCAGCTTGCTCCGTTGCGCCGGGTGATTGTGCGGCTGCACCGGCATTTGCGTGGGATGTTGAGCCTGATGCGCCGGGCCGCTGCCGCCGATGATGATGAAATGCCAGCGGGCTTTGAGGATGTGGCAATCCGCCTGACCAGCCGGCTGGAAGCCGCCGACCATGATGTGTATGCGCTGCATGAGCGCGCCCGTCTGCTGCACGAAGAAATTGACAGCAAGCTCTCCTCTGAGACCAACCGGCATCTCTATGTGCTATCGCTGATGACGGCCTTTCTTTTGCCGCCGTCGCTGGTCACGGGGTTTTTCGGCATGAACACCTCGCACCTGCCGTTTACCAGCGGGCCGGAAGGCTCTCTCTATGCCATTGCTTTTATTATTGGTTCCATCCTGTTTGCCTGGATGATTCTCAAACGCGCCAAGATACTTTAGAGCGCTCTCACTCTTTGTTTTTACGTATTTCCGGACGGGAAACCGCTTCCCACTTTTCCTGAAAATCCTCTAAACAAAAA
>CAJYRE010000030.1 GCA_913776675.1 Rhizobiaceae bacterium | reverse complement strand
CCCTACACGACGCTCTTCCGATCTGATGGTGTTGATCAGTGACACGGCATCGGTACCACCAGATTTTGCGGCGCGGGCGGGCTTGCGAATGTCGGTGATGTTTGGCGTCAGCTTGGTAATCACCGGCATGCGGCTATATTGCTTGCACCAGCGCACGACCATTTCGATATATTCCGGCACCTGACCGACAGCAGCGCCCATGCCGCGCTCGGACATGCCGTGCGGGCAGCCGAAGTTCAACTCAATGCCATCGGCTCCGGTCTCTTCCACCAGCGGCAGAATGGCTTTCCATTCTTCTTCCACGCACGGTACCATGATTGAGGCGATCAGGGCGCGATCAGGCCAGTTCATCTTGACCTGCTTCATTTCCTGCAAATTGACCTGAAGCGGTCGGTCGGTGATCAGCTCGATGTTGTTCAGGCCAAGCAGGCGGCGGTCTGCCCCCCAGATGGCCCCGTAACGCGGGCCATTGACATTGACCACTGGCGGGCCTTCCGAGCCGAGGGTTTTCCACACCACGCCGCCCCAGCCCGCCTTGAAGGCGCGCTCAACATTGTAGGCCTTATCGGTTGGCGGGGCCGAGGCCAGCCAGAAGGGGTTGGGCGATTTGATGCCAACGAAATTATTGCGAAGATCAGCCATGATACACTCTCCCTCAAGCCACAGCAGTTGTGCCCGCAGCAGCGGCTGCGAGAGACAGGTTGATGCTTTCAGCCGCATCGCGGCCCATGGCAACGGCAGACACGGTGAGGTCTTGTCCGCCAAAGGCACAGTCACCCCCGGCCCAGACACCGGGAATGGAGGTGCGGCCTTCAGCGTCCACGGCGATCTTGCCGCCTTGCAGTTTCAGGCTGTCCTGTCCTTGGGGATCAAGCTTCTGGCCGATAGCGACCAGCACCTGATCGGCCTTGATCTCGGTGATGTGGCCGGTGCCTTTCATCAACCCGTTTTCGAGGTGGGTGTATTCAAAACTGATCGCCGAGACATGGCCATGATGATGGGCCACTTCTTTGGGCTGAAGCCAATGGCGGATGTGAACACCCTTTGAGGCGGCCAGATCCTGCTCGAATTGCGAGGCATTCATATGCTCTTGCCCACGGCGATAGCAGATGGTGACATTTTCAGCGCCGAGCAGCTTGGCCTGAATGCCGGCATCAATGGCCGTCATGCCGCCACCGATGACCACGACATCGCGGCCGACGGGCACGTCAGCCTTGTTGTTGGCTTCGCGCAGGTTGGCAATAAATTCAACAGCATCCAGCACGCCATTGGTATGGGCACCGGGAATGTTGAGCGCATTGACATTGCCAAGGCCGGTGCCGAGAAACACCGCATCAAACTGCTGCTGAAGCTCGGAAAGCGTAAAATCGCGGCCCAGCATCTGGCCGTGCAGCACATCGATATTGCCGATGGAGAGGATGTAATCCACCTCGGCTTGCGCAAAATCATTGGTGGTCTTGTAGGCGGCAATGCCATATTCGTTCAGGCCGCCAGCCTTGTCGCGGGTGTCGAAAATCGTCACGAAATGGCCATGCATGGCAAGGCGATGAGCGCAAGCCAAGCCCGCCGGACCTGCGCCAACAACGGCGACGCGCTTGCCGGTTTCCGCCCCGGCTGTGTAAAACTGCCGACCCTGTTCAATGGCCAGATCGGTGGCGTAGCGCTGTAAACGGCCAATTTCCACCGGGCGCTCTTCGGCAGTGTTGCGCACACAGGCTTGTTCGCACAGGGTCTCTGTTGGACAGACGCGGGCACACATGCCGCCCAGAATATTCTGGTCGAAAATGGTCTTGGCCGAGCCTTTGGCATTGCCAGTCGATATTTGCCGAATGAACATCGGAATATCGATGGCGGTGGGACAGGCCGTCATACACGGCGCGTCATAGCAGAAATAGCAGCGATCCGAGGCCACCAGCGCTTCATGATCGCTCAGACGCGGGTGCAGATCAGAGAAGTTTTTTGCATAATCGGCAGCATCAAGCCGCCCGGCCTTCAGGCCCGGTTCCAGTCTTCGCATCTCAGTTCCCTCTTTTTTGTTCGAAGCGATTGAGGAAAGCGTAGCGCAGCTTTAAAAATTTATCAAACGGTAAAAATAAATTTTCGCCTGAAGAATGTTTTCCATTATCGCTTTGAAATCAAATGCATAATTCAAGTTTTCTATGGGGGCTGGCTGCATCTTATGGTTTATGAAACAGATGTTAAAACATGACAAAAATAATCATCTATATACTTTACTCTTTTTATCATGTTTTGTAAGGTGCGCTCAGATGAGCAGGGCAATACGCCTCCAAACTTGGAGAAACGAGACCAAATGGCAAAGCGCAACACGATGAAAAAGAAGAAAGCAGACAAGCGGGCTGTGATGGCCCCGCCGGTGGATGACAAGGGCAATCAATCGGACATCAAAAGCTTTCTCTATGTTGGTGGACGGGATTGCCAGGTTGCGCATTTGCGCGAGATTGCCACCAGTTTCGGTGCCGAGCTGATCCACCATGATGGCGGTTTGCGCGAAGCGGTGTCGCGCATCGATACGGTGCTTCCTTCGGTTGACTGCGTGTTTTGCCCCATTGACTGTATCAGCCATGACGCCTGTCTGCGGGTGAAAACCGGCTGCAAGAAATTCGGCAAGACCTTCATTCCGCTGCGCAATGGTTCGAAATCCAGTTTGGAGCGGGCCTTGCAAACGCTGAACGAGCGGCAAGATCCCTGATAAGGAATAGAGTATATGCACGATGGTTACGACAAAAGCACCCTGATTGAGCTGCACAAGCTGATGGACCAAGAATGCGCCGCGCAGGTCACAGCCTTGCATGAGCAGGTTCAGGATCAGCTTTCTGCCTCCTATCACACCGCCGAGATCATCAAATTGCCCGGTCTGCATGAAAGAAAAGTTTCGCGCAGCCGCTATTTCACCCATGGTCTGCGCCAGCAGATGAGCGAAGCGGTGATTATCGCGTTTCCATTGCCGCAATGGAAACGGATTGCGGAACGCCGCCGCCGCCGCTGATTACGCTTTTTTGAACACGGCACCAGCCGCCAGCAGCAGCCAACCCAGCATCATCAGCACACCGCCGCTGGGGGCTGCCATGGGAAACAGGCTGTTGCCGGTGAATTGCTTGATCACCAGATCAGCGCAAAACAGC
>CAJYRE010000029.1 GCA_913776675.1 Rhizobiaceae bacterium | reverse complement strand
CATAGACGAATGGATCGGCCATCGCGGCTTCCCCCTTATCGTCAATCTTCACCTTGCCCATGCGGCCTGTCGGAATTTCCGTACCAGGCTTGCCGGTGGCATCACCCTTCACCAGATGATAGGCAATCTGGGTGGCGGAATAGCCGAGGTCAATCGGGTTCCAGATCGCAAATTCCTTGGTGGCACCAGACTTGATGGCTCCAGCCATTTCCGATGGCAGACCAAGACCCGTCACGTAGACCTTGCCAATCTTGCCTGCATCCTTCACGGCTTGCGAGGCCGCCAGAACACCCACGGTGGTTGGGGCAACAATCACCTTCACATCGGGATGCGAACTCATGATGCCTTGAGCTTCACGGTAGCTCTTGTCTGCCAGATCGTCACCGTAAACAGTGGTTGTCAGCTTCAGCCCCGGAAAATCCTTGAGCTGCTTTTTCATCTCGCCAATCCAGATGTTCTGGTTTGTCGAGGTAGTGGTTGCCGACAGAATGGCAAAATCACCCTTACCATCCGGCAGATGATCGGCGGCCAGCTTCAGGCACATCTTGCCAATCAACTCATTGGACGATGGGTTGAGATGCAGGATACGGCCAGCCGGGGCCACGCCGGAATCCCAGGAAATCACCTTGATGCCGCGTTGGGCGGCTTTTTTCAAAGCGGGCACAACCGCATCCGGATCGTTTGCGGAAATAGCAATGGCATCAACGCCTTGAGCGATCAGCGAATTGATCACTTCAATCTGCCCTTCAGCCGTGGTGGATGTTGGGCCGGTGTAGATAATCTTGACGCCGCCCAGCTCCTTGGCGGCTTCTTCAGCACCCTTGTTGGCGGCCTCAAAGAAGCCATTGCCAAGGGATTTCACCACGATCGCGATTTTCATATCGGCCGCGTGCGAAACTCCTGCTGTGGCAACAAAGGCAATGGCAGCTGCGCCAAAAAGCCGTCTGGATATTTTCATGATTTTTCCTCCCAGTGTTAAAATTCATCCTCCAAACGGTCGCATCGCTCCTTAAGCAACCGAAGGAGTACCCTCACGGTCAGCGGAGGCCGAAACCTTCACTGCCAAAAGTTTGATACCAGCCGCTTCAACCATCGAAGCGGCCTCGTCCGAAATCCCATCATCGGTGACGATGGTGGACACATTGTCCAGCGGACACAGAATCATGCTCGATCTGCGCGAAAACTTGGTGGAATCAACCATAACAATCAGCTCTTCAGCCTGCCGCATGAGCCGTTGCTCACTCTGAATCACCAGCGCATCCGGCTCCATCACACCAAGGGCGTTGATACCCTGCGCGCCAATGAACATGCGCTGCGCGTAGAAATTCCGAATCGCATCATTTTCAAAGGGTGAGAGAATGAGGCTCTGATCGCGGTAAATTGAGCCACCCGGCACATTCACATTGCATTTCGAGTGCTTCACCAGATGCTCGGCAATGGCAAAGGAATTGGTCATCACCTGCAAGCGGCGCGCCGACATGAAATGCACCATTTGAAAAGTCGTCGTGCCACCGTTGATGATGATGGACGAACCTTCCTCGCACAAATGCACAGCAGCACGCGCAATTGCGCGCTTTTTATCGATATTGATCGTTTCCGACACTTTGAAAGGCCGCGCTGCCAGATTACCCTGCTGTGGAGGATGCATCGCTTCAGCACCGCCACGCACCCGGCGCACCTTACCCTGCACATGCAAAGACGCAATATCACGGCGGATTGTCGCCTCGGACGCATCCGTCAATTCAGCAATATCCTGCACCGTCACAACAGGCTTTTCCTGGACGGCACTCAAGATAATCCGATGGCGTTCACGTTCGTGCATGGCATTCCTCCTGCAACCAATTTATTCACAATCTCTTTACGCCGTCAATCATAAACAATCAAAATAAATTATATTGCACCGCACAATGCAAAATTATGATCGTTTTTGATTGACAATCTTGATTATTTTGCGCGATACCTTCAAACAAGATGGAGGACCAGCGCCAACGGCTGGTCAGACAAGATTTTTTTGGGAGGATTGCATGACAGGCCAACCACGCCTTCTCGATAACCGCTGGGATGACAGCATTGCAGCCACACTGGACGAGCCGGGCAAGCTGCTCTATCGCTCCAATCTCTTGGGCGCAGACAAGCGAATCACCAATTATGGCGGCGGCAACACCTCTGCAAAGGTCATGGAAATTGACCCGCTGACCGGCCAAAGCGTCAAAGTTCTTTGGGTCAAGGGCTCTGGCGGTGATGTCGGCACCATCAAGCTGGATGGCTTTGCAACCCTTTATCAAGACAAGCTGGATGCCTTGAAGGGCATTTATCAGGGTGTCCATGATGAGGACCGCATGGTTGGCTTTTTGCCCCATTGCACCTTCAATCTCAACCCGCGTGCGGCCTCGATTGATACGCCTTTGCATGGGTTTGTGCCGTTCACACATGTCGATCACATGCACCCGGATGCGATTATTGCCATTGCCGCATCCAAAAATTCCAAAGAACTGACACAGCAGATTTTTGGCGATGAGATTGGCTGGCTGCCATGGCGGCGCCCCGGTTTTCAACTCGGTCTTGATCTGGAAGCGTTTGTCAAAGCCAATCCGAATGCCAAGGGCGTTGTGCTGGAAAGCCATGGCCTGTTCACCTGGGATAATGACGCCAAGGCCTGCTATGAACTGACGTTGGCGATTATCAACAAGGCGATCATCTGGTTTGCCGAGCAAACAGAGGGCAAGACGATTTTTGGCGGTGCCGTCACCACATCGCTTCCCGTTGAGCAGCGCCGCGCCATTGCTGCCCGTTTGATGCCGGAAATCCGTGGCCGCATTGG
>CAJYRE010000028.1 GCA_913776675.1 Rhizobiaceae bacterium | reverse complement strand
CACCTAAAATAGTCACCTTATCGGGAGGCGCTGTAAACGCGCTGGTCGAAAAAGTGGAGTAGGCTTGCAAAAGACTATGGCACCAACAGGCAGATTGCCGCTGAGCCTTTTACATTCATCTTCAATGAAATTTTTAATAAGAGTGGCACGCCCTAGGGGAGTCGAACCCCTCTTTTCAGAATGAAAATCTGACGTCCTAACCGATAGACGAAGGGCGCGTGCTGTGGGGCTGCTTATAGGTGCCAGTTTGATTCAACGCAAGCAGAAAAATGAGGTTTTTCCACAGGCTCTGGATTTTTTTTAAAGCGCAGAATGAGCATACGCACCGTGCGTAAAGGCAAGCAACTGGCTGCGCGTTAGCGACCATCTATCAAAACAAGGATTGACTTGAGGAAACGCAGTGGCACGCCCTAGGGGAGTCGAACCCCTCTTTTCAGAATGAAAATCTGACGTCCTAACCGATAGACGAAGGGCGCGTGTTGCGTGGCGCTCTCATAATCGGAAGCGCTTGATGCTGCAAGTGGAATTTTGCATTTTTATCAGAAAAATTCACAAGCAGAGCAGAAGCTGTAGAGCGGTCTTGCCTGCACACCAAAAGCAACCGCGTTTCAAACGGCAAATACGCTGCAAGGCATGTATGAATAGAGAGAAGAAGAGTGGCACGCCCTAGGGGAGTCGAACCCCTCTTTTCAGAATGAAAATCTGACGTCCTAACCGATAGACGAAGGGCGCGTGCTGTGGGGGCCTTATAATCAGCAGCATCGCAACTTGCAAGCGACGCAAGCCGCTTTCTTGCAGAAAAATGACAGATCTATGAAAACATTGGATTTCTTCTTTCCATGCCTGTTATGCAAAAACCCGCAGCCTTGCGGATGCGGGTTTTGGGATTTCTGTTTCGGTTGCTGGCTGGTTATTTCCGCAATTTGGAAAGGAATTTTTTGATGAAGCTATCCCTTGTCATGCCCTGCGCCTGAGGATTTCCCTGAATCTGCTCCATTTGCGAGGCTGCCGACGAGTCGGCGGACGCCGGGCTTGCTGTGGGAATGCTGCCTTGCAATTGCGCGATCGTGGCCGGATTCGTCTGGGCGGCCATGGCGGGGGTCATTTGGCCGGGCACCACCGGCGGCACAATTTGTCTGCCTGGGGCACGCTTGCGGGGATCGGGAGCCAGTCCTGCCAAAATCTCGGCCTTGGATGGTGGGCGAGTTTGCTGTGTGACAGGGGCCGGTGCTTCGGCGGGCTGAATCTGTGTTTGCTGTTCCAGTGGCCTCTGCACACTGTAAACACTTGATACGGTTGCCTGAATGGAGCGCGCCGGCATTCCACCGGGTACAATGCTGTTGGTCGTTGCCGAATCATTTGCGGGTTGCGCATGAGAGGCATAAAGGCCACCCTGCCCCGTCGCCGCAGCCGGTTGCGGGCTGTTATCTGCCATGACAACGGGGGCCTGATTTTGTGCCGGAGCAACAGCCTCTGACGTTTGCGCCGATGACTTGGAGGCTCCTGTGCTGACCAAAGGATCACGGTAAGGACCATGGCCGGGTTTGTGCGTTACCACCTGAGGCACATCCGCATCGCCAATTGCGCCCTGATCAACAATGGGAGGGGGTGTTTTGGTGGTTGCACAACTGGACAATAAAGCCAAAGCAATCAATGCAAGGGATGTTTTGGAAGCCTGCCGTGTTGACGTCTTCATCGGTGACCTCATGTCATTTTCCTTTCAGATGTCGCCGGTGCCTTCTGGGGGCAGCGCTGCGCGACAGACCGTGTGTTGAAAATGACTTTGGCACCTCTACCTTGTGTCAAGCCTGATGCCGTCCCGCAAATCGGGACGGCATCTCTGTTTTAATCTATTACCATGTGCCGGTATTGGGCATGGAAACCCACGGCTCAGCAGGGGCCAAAGCCTCGCCTTTTTGCAAAAGCTCAATGGAAATCCCGTCGGGTGAGCGGATAAAGGCCATATTACCATCGCGTGGCGGGCGATTGATAACAATGCCATGATCCATCAGCTTCTGGCAGGTGGCGTAGATGTTATCGACCTCATAGGCGAGATGGCCAAAATTCCGTCCACCCGTGTAGTCCTCTGCGTCCCAATTATAAGTCAACTCAAGGCACGGAGCCTTATTCTGGATCGCATCGTTTCTGTCCTCATCTGCGGCCAGGAAAATGAGCGTGAAGCGGCCCTTCTCATTGTCGATTCGGCGAACCTCGGTCATGCCGAAATGCTCACAGTAAAACTTCAGGGAGGCGTCAACATCCTTCACCCGGACCATTGTATGAAGATAGCGCATAATCATTCTCCTTGTTTGCTGTCTGGATATGTCGCCTCTGGCTGCTTGCTTCAAGCGCTACCTCGGCTTTGCCAATAAAAAATGACAATCCTCAGTCCGAGACAAATCTTAAAGTTGCAAGCCTTGCAATTCGTAGCGCCGAAGAGCTGTCCCGTCAGCCTGGAACAAGGTTTGTGCGCCAAAAAGCAAGGGTAATTTGTGAAACTAGGGCTTGCACAAGGGTGTTAGCAAAATGTTAATCTAGTTTCAGGGAATCAGTTAACGATAGTCTTGTTGGGCGTTATCGAGGGGCGAATAGAGATGGCGGAGAGAATTTCAGCGAATGGTTTCGTGGAATTCAGCGGACTCTCGGATGAGTCCCTGGATCTTGTCGAAATCACTGGCGTCGTAAAATGGTTTGATGTGGCCAAGGGATTTGGTTTTATCGTGCCGGATAATGGCATGCAGGATGTACTTTTGCATGTCACCTGCCTGCGGCGCGATGGCTTTAATACCATTCTGGAAGGCACACGCATCGTTGCGCTGATTCAGAAGCGTGACAGGGGCTATCAAGCCTTCCGTGTTCTTTCCATGGATCAGTCTACGGCTGTTCATCCATCGCAAATGCCCCCCGTTCGCACCCATGTACAGGTCACACCATCCAGCGGCCTGGAGCGTGTTATCGTTAAATGGTTCAATCGCACCAAGGGCTTTGGTTTTCTGACGCGCGGTGAAGGCACAGAAGATATTTTCATTCACATGGAAACACTGCGCCGTTTTGGCTTGACAGAATTGCGTCCCGGGCAGACTGTTCTGGTGCGTTTTGGCGATGGTGACAAGGGTCTCATGGCCGCTGAAATTCATCCAGATAACCCGGCTCCGCTCGTGCGCGCCCATTAGAGATGGTTAAGATGACAGGTTTGGTTAAAAGCGCCTCTATGGCGCTTTTTTTTATGGTTGCTGTAGCAACTTCGTGCATGGCTGTGGACAGCTTTCGAAAAGGACAGGCCACAATTGAAACGCCATCCGGTCAACAACATGTTTTGAGCGTTGAATATGCCCAGACCGAAGAAGAGCGGGAACAGGGGTTGATGGGCCGCACGGCTCTTGGGCCGGATGAGGGCATGGTGTTTGATTTTGCACGGTCGCAACAGGCCATTATGTGGATGAAAAACACACCGCTGCCTCTCGATATGCTGTTCGTTGATGAAAAGGGTGTCGTCACGCACATTGCAGCCAGAACAACGCCGTATTCAGAGGATTTGATTCCTTCTGGCGGCATGGTTCGCTATGTGATCGAATTGAATGGTGGGCGTGCAGAGGCGCTGGGGATTCAGAAAGGAAGCCGTTTTGTAAAGGGGCTTCAACCACCAAAGTGAACACCGCTTTTCCTGCTTGGTTTGACCTCATATTTTCCCATTTTTTTCGTGTAAAAATTATGAAGGAAATTTAGAGCGTTAAGTCATTGTTGGTTCAGTATTTTTTGCTTTTTACAGCAATGCTGCGGGAAAAGCGATTTTTCCTGTTGCGATCCCGGAATGAACCGTGTAGACACACTTTCAGTCGCCGGTCACGGAGTGTAGCGCAGTCTGGTAGCGCATCTGGTTTGGGACCAGAGGGTCGGGAGTTCGAATCTCTCCACTCCGACCATTTTCTGGCGAATATGTTCGTCAGAATGCTGGCGATGGAGATGCCGCTTTGAGCGGCTTTCTTCATTTTCATGAGGAATGAAAAGCATGTCTGCAAAGATTTATCGTCCAGCCAAAACAGCGATGCAATCTGGTAAAGCCAAGACTCATTTGTGGGTTTTGGAATTTGATGCTTCTCAGCCGCGCAAGATTGACCCCATGATGGGTTACACCAGCACGGGTGATATGCTTCAGCAAGTCAAGCTGACATTTGAGACACTTGAACTGGCGGAAGCTTATGCAAAGCGCAGCGGTCTTGAGTATCGCGTGATTCAGCCGAAAGAGGCCAATCGCCAATCGGTTTCCTACACTGATAACTTCCGTTTCAACCGCATCCAGCCCTGGACGCATTGATCCGTTCAAAATACCTCTGAAGGGCCTGCACGCGCGGGCCAATCCGGCCCCTTAGCTCAGCTGGATAGAGCACCTGCCTTCTAAGCAGGTTGTCGCAGGTTCGAATCCTGCAGGGGTCGCCACCTTCTATACAGCGCCAGATACACCTGAACTATATTGTTTTCGCCGGTCTGGTTTGTCCCTGCGCTGACTGATCTGGGCATCACGCTGGATTTGATTTGGGCACTTCCCTGCGCTGGGCACGAAAAAGCCCGCCATCAAGGCGGGCTACGAAGTCAATATGATGGGCTTGTATCAAACATTGAAGCCAGACTGAACGAGATCAGCCCGGCGGTAGAACCGCGCATTGAATCCCTTGGGTTCGAAGATCGGCACGACACCGAGCGCCTCGAGTTCACACTTGATGGAGGCCCGATAGCCTTGGCGTGATTTCGCAATGGCAGACAGGGAAGTATGACCGTCGTTGAACTCGACCAGCGACTCTCGCTCCACGAACTTTGCCGTGAGGCCCGTTTCGCGTCGGACATGTTGCGTGCGCAAATATCCGCGAGAGATGAGTTCATTGATGGTGCCCGTCGTGGTGCCAAGGGCAAGCTAAGCCTCCTTCAGCCGCATCAACGTCTCATCGCCACCCGCTGTCCGACCGGTATCGATCTTCAACGCCCCCTTCTTAAGCCGTAGCCGTTGAAATACGGGCTCCTCGCCGGGCACCATGAAAGCTTCGAGATTCCCGGAGAGGATCATTGCCACAAGGTCCCTAAACTCGCGATGCACTGACCGCGCCGCTTCGCTAAGCGACATCATACCTTCGTCATCCGCCACCAGGATCGTTCGGTTGGAGATCCTAAGGATCAGATCGTCCACTGAGTCCGCCCGGATGCGGGTGTAAGCCCGTTCGCCACTTCCCCTTGTCTCCACTTGATGAAGGATAGCATCCTTAAGAAAGTGGTGGAACGTTGCTTCCGCAACGCCCAGCAACGACCAAGCCTCCTTGCTCGTCAAGGTTCCTGTCGCCTCCTCAATGATCGGTCGCAACGCCGCAGCGTCGAAGTACGTGCGGCTGTCTGGAAGGCCATCCCGAAAATCGGGATCATTCGCCTTCATCAAAGCTCTGATCCGATCCTTGTTGATCCCGGAGTCGGCATGCGCCGAGTTCACACAGTAGATGTGCCGGGTGCGCACAGGCCTGAAGATGACTTGCCCCTCCCCGAACGGCATATTGCGGTCCAGGATGTCCTGCATCAGATCGATCACGGGACCGTAGGCTTCCTTTGCGGCATTGCGCCGAAACCATTTCGCCGGCCCGACGACCGATTCGACATACTGTGTCGTCGGTCGCTTCTGATCAATGATCTCCGCAAAAACACGCCGAATTTCATCTTCTCCCCTTGCCTCGAGGTTAAAGCCCCATTCTCGCAGATTGGTTTCCTCATGCATCAAAGCCCTGATATTGTGAAGAACAAGGAAGTCCCCGAGATAGCGGGAGAATTCGGCGGCGACGTGGGCGTCGAGCCCGTCGAGGAGGCCTTCTCCATGATCCCGAAACATGTGGTCTCGCAGATACGCATCCAATCGAGGCTGACGGCTCAACACTGGGACCGCCGCGGCTTCCTCGATCATTCCGAGATTGGCTTTCACGAACTGCGGGAAGTCATGTACGTCACCATCGGCGGCCACACGCACTTCCATCAGCGCACATTTGTGCGCCGGGCATCCTTCGATGCCATTCACGTTCCACCACGCCCGGCGATAGGCGCGGGCCGCCATACGCCCTTGTTCCTTCTCGCTATCCTCAAGAACACACTGCGCGCAGAAGCGCATCTTTCGTCCAGGACGCATGTCCTTGCTGAGGGTGGCGTCTCCCATGCGCCAAGTGCCTCCCGGACCGTGTCCGGCCACGGCCCAGCGTGCCAGCCTCGCAGCAGGCACACCCGACCACTCGGAAACCACGGCAAGCGCATCGAAATCGCCTGCGATGATCGCGCGGACGCCGATTTCCGTGTGGGCAAGGAAATCCCGCAAGGACGAGAACCCGTTGGCAGCGGCCAGCCGGGCGACGAAGTCAATCGGCGCTTCGAGATCGTGATGGACAAGCGTCACGGGAAGAACCATCTCAGCCTCACTTCTTCTGCTTGCGGGGCGTCGCGAGATCGGCGAGCGCGTTGTCGGGATTGATCTCGCTCCAGCGGGCGGCGGTGTAAATGTTGTCGGTCGGCAAGCAACCTGTGTCGCGTTGGT
>CAJYRE010000027.1 GCA_913776675.1 Rhizobiaceae bacterium | reverse complement strand
ATCGATTTCGGCCCCGAAGGCGGCGATGGCGGCGGGCAGATTGTGGCGCAAGGCACGCCGGAAGATATTGTCAAGGTTGAAGCCTCCTACACCGGCCAGTTCCTGAAAGAGCTGCTGGAGCGCAGGCCCATGAAGAAAACTGAAGCCGCAGAATAAGCACAGAAGGAGCCAGCCATGAGCGCCGGAATCATTCGCACGGGCATAGGTGGCTGGACCTTTGAACCATGGGAAGGCACGTTTTATCCCGAAAAACTGGCCAGGAAACGGCAGTTGGAATACGCCAGCCGCCAGCTTGCAGCTATTGAGGTCAACGGCACCTATTATTCCAGCCAGAAGCCGGAAACCTTTGCCAAATGGGCATCCGAAGTGCCGGAGTGGTTTATCTTTTCACTGAAGGCGAGCCGTTTTTGCACCAATCGAAAGGTTCTGGCAGAGGCAGGGCCGTCTATTGAGAAATTCCTGCATCAGGGCATAGAGGAACTGGGCTCTCATCTGGGGCCAATCCTTTGGCAGTTTATGGCGACGAAAAAATTCGAGCCGGAGGATTTCGAGGCCTTTCTCACGCTTCTGCCAAAAAACGTTGAATGGCCTTCCCTTGCGGCATGTGGTTGAGCCACGCCATGCTTCCTTTCAGACACCAGAGTTCATCGATATGCTGGCCCGCCATAACGTTGCAGCCGTCTGCGCCCATCATCATGAATATCCGATGTTTGCCGATGTGACGGCGGATTTTGTGTATGCGCGCCTACAATGCGGCACGGATGATATGCCAACCTGCTATTCTCCTGAGCAGATTGCTGTCTGGGCCAATCGTTTCAAGCATTATGCGCAAGGAGGTGTGCCAGCTGATCTGCCGATGATTGCGCCCAGCAGAGCCATTGAGAAAAAGCCGCGCGATGTGTTTGCCTTCTTCATCACGGGTGGAAAAGTCAATGCGCCAACCGGGGCGCAAAAACTTCAGCTCTCTGTATCGGCTTGATGTGGCTTAACTGCCAGAACCAGATCCTCGGCTGTCAATCCTTCGCCAGCCCGAAGTCCGGCTTCACCATGTAGATACACGCCAGCGGCAGCGGCCTCGAAAGCAGGCATTCCCTGGGCCAATAATCCACCAATAATCCCCGCCAGCACATCGCCAGAGCCAGCCGTTGCCAGCCAGGCCGGTGCATTCGTGTTGACGACAGCGCGTCCATCCGGGCTGGCAATCACGGTATCCGCACCTTTATACACCAGAGCGGCATTGGCCCGCTGGGCGGCAGCCTTTGCTTTGTCAATTTTTCCAATCGTTCTATCCGCCGCAATATCGGGGAAAAGACGGTTAAATTCACCCTCATGCGGCGTTAAAACCAGACGCACCGGATCACCCGAAAAGTGATCAAACAAGACCTGCGACTGGTCTTTGAAGGATGAAATGCCGTCCGCATCCAAGACCAGCATGCGTGTGCGCAAAGCCAGTGCGAACGCGCGGGCTTTCTCGCCAACGCCAAAGCCGGGCCCCAACACAAAGGCCCCTAAGCGCTGATCTCTCAAATAGTCTTCAACGCTGCTGAGGTCATCAACCTGTTTGACCATAACAGCCGTTGCGTGACACGCATTGACCATCAGCGCATCCGCAGACGACGCGAGTGTTGCCAGCCCGGCACCAGCGCGCAGACCTGCCATGGCAGCCAGACGGGCGGCACCTGTGGCATGCATGGGGCCAGAAAATACCGTCAAATGCCCACGGGTGAATTTATGGGATGCGCCCGACAGGCCGGGCAGGTTATCGCCCCATATGACCGGCGTATTCAAGGCGAGTGTGCCGCTGTGCTGTTTGAGAATACGATGCGGAATGCCAATATCATACACGTTGAGCGTACCACAAAGCTGCCGTCCCGGCATCAACACATGCCCCGGTTTGCGAGCCATGAATGTCACAGTATGGACCGCCCGGAAGGCGACAGGTCGCGGCTGTCCCGTCAACCCATCCAGTCCGGACGGCAAATCAACAGCAATCACGGGCACATTGGCCTTGGTGACCTGCGCAATCACATCGATCACTGCCTTATCAAGATCACGTCCCAGACCTGCGCCAAACAAAGCGTCAATCACCACATCGCCATACTTTGGCGTATAATCCGCAAGGTCTTGCAAGGGGCCGCAGTAGGATCCGAACGCTTTGACGGCGTCGCCTTTAAGCTGTTGCGGGTTGCCCAGATGGAATGCGCAAACAGTCACCCCGCACCCATGCAGCGCTTGTGCGGCGATATAGCCATCCCCGCCATTGTTCCCCGGACCACAGAGAACCACGATACGCTCTGCTTGCGGATATAATCGCAAAGCCGCAGCGCTGACGGCTTGCCCGGCTTGTTGCATCAACCCAAAGCTGTCGATTCCCGATTGAGCAGCCGCATGATCTATGGCATTCATGGCCGCAGGTGTGATCAGGTGATAAAAATTGGATTTCATCATGCTTGTATTAACAATGAAGAGACCAGACACGCAAGCCTTAAAAACGACATTAATACGCATAAAAAATAAGCAATTGCATTTCTTTTGGGCTTATTTATGCGCATTATTTTTGCGCATTGTGCTTATACAAGGCCAAAAACGCTCTTTCGAAAAGTCACAAAATTTAGGCACTTACCTCTGGTGTTTTGCTGCGCTTTGGGCAAAACTGCACCTGCAATGCGCGTGATTTTCTGTTTTCTTCGCAATAAGTGGATAAAATTGGCACGGATCGTGCATCAACGCAGGGCAAACAGGGAAACCTGCATCAAAGAGGGAAGCGGAGAGACATTTTCTCATGAAAAAGATCGAAGCGATCATAAAGCCTTTCAAGCTGGACGAAGTGAAGGAAGCCCTTCAAGAGGTGGGCTTGCAAGGTATAACGGTCACCGAGGCAAAAGGATTCGGACGTCAGAAGGGCCACACAGAGCTCTATCGCGGCGCTGAATATGTGGTGGATTTCCTGCCAAAAGTTAAGGTCGAAGTTGTCTTGGCCGACGAAAATGTCGATGCCGTCATCGAAGCCATTCGAAATGCTGCACAAACAGGTCGCATTGGCGATGGCAAGATTTTCGTATCCAATATTGAAGAGGTCGTCCGCATTCGTACGGGCGAAACCGGCATAGACGCTATATAAATGCGGCTGGGCACAGGGAGGCCCGACCGTTATCGTCATCAATCGAGGAATATAATAAATGACGACCGCACATGATATTCTCAAGCAAATCAAAGACAATGACGTCAAGTTCGTTGATCTGCGCTTCACAGACCCCAAGGGCAAACTCCAGCATGTGACCATGGATGTGGTCTGTGTTGATGAAGACATGTTTGCTGATGGCGTGATGTTCGATGGATCGTCCATTGGCGGCTGGAAAGCTATCAATGAATCGGACATGGTGTTGATGCCGGATGTGGAAACGGTTCATATGGACCCGTTCTTTGCCCAGTCTACCATGGTTATCCTCTGCGATATTCTCGATCCGGTTTCTGGTGAAGCCTACAACCGCGACCCGCGCGGCACCGCCAAGAAAGCAGAAGCCTATC
Source organism: Rhizobiaceae bacterium (assembly GCA_913776675.1). Lineage (GTDB taxonomy): Bacteria > Pseudomonadota > Alphaproteobacteria > Rhizobiales > Rhizobiaceae > Allorhizobium. The sequence continues at coordinate 3,981 of CAJYRE010000027.1, read as the reverse complement.
TGAAGGCATCCGGCATTGGCGATACGGCGTTTTTTGGCCCTGAAGCTGAGTTCTTCATTTTTGATGACGTGAAGTATAAGGCCGATCCTTACAACACCGGCTTCAAGCTGGATTCGACCGAGCTGCCATCCAACGATGACACCGACTACGAAACCGGCAACCTTGGCCACCGTCCGCGCGTCAAGGGCGGCTACTTCCCTGTGCCGCCAATTGATAGCTGCCAGGATATGCGTTCTGAAATGCTCACCGTTTTGTCGGAAATGGGCGTGACGGTTGAAAAGCATCACCACGAAGTGGCTGCTGCCCAGCATGAACTCGGCATCAAGTTTGATACGCTGGTGCGCAACGCCGACAAGATGCAGATCTACAAGTATGTTGTGCATCAGGTTGCCAACGCTTACGGCAAGACCGCGACCTTTATGCCAAAGCCAATCTTTGGTGACAATGGTTCCGGCATGCACGTTCACCAGTCCATCTGGAAAGACGGCAAGCCAACCTTTGCCGGTGATGAATATGCGGGCCTGTCCGAGAACTGCCTCTACTATATTGGCGGCATCATCAAGCATGCCAAGGCTCTGAACGCTTTCACCAACCCATCGACCAACTCTTACAAGCGTCTGGTTCCCGGGTATGAAGCGCCTGTTCTGCTGGCCTATTCCGCTCGCAACCGTTCGGCCTCGTGCCGTATTCCGTTCGGCACCAATCCGAAGGCAAAGCGCGTTGAAGTTCGCTTCCCAGACCCGACGGCCAATCCTTATCTGGGCTTTGCAGCCATGCTGATGGCTGGCCTTGATGGTATCAAGAACAAGATTCATCCCGGCAAGGCCATGGACAAGGATCTGTACGATCTGCCACCAAAGGAACTCAAGAAGATCCCAACCGTTTGCGGCTCCTTGCGTGAAGCGCTGGAAAGCCTCGACAAGGATCGTAAATTCCTGACGGCGGGCGGCGTGTTTGATGATGACCAGATTGACTCGTTTATCGAGTTGAAGATGCAGGAAGTGATGCGTTTTGAAATGACACCGCATCCTGTCGAATACGATATGTATTATTCCGTCTGATCGATCAGGAAATCCAACATCATGAACCGGCAGCAAAAGCTGCCGGTTTTTTTATGGCTGCGGCCCATCGCACCACATGATCTTGGTCATGGGTATTGAATTTAAAAATACGCAAATAAAATTCTCTCCTTAGAGACTCTTCTTAAAGTTATATCTGGAATCGGAACGAGTACCTGCAACGCAACAGTTTTGTGACAAAGCGGCATTCGGGGGCTTGATGTTTTCTTTGTGACATCCCAAATATTTGAGGGAAAGGAAAACAAGCCATGAAACAACGAAACGCAAAATTTGGTATCGGTGACATCGTACGCCACAAGATTTTTCCGTTCCGCGGCGTTGTCTTTGATGTTGATCCAGAGTTTTCAAACACAGACGAATGGTGGGAGTCTATCCCGGCTGAAATTCGCCCACGTAAAGACCAGCCATTCTACCACCTTCTGGCGGAGAACGACCAAACGGAATATGTGGCGTATGTGTCGGAGCAAAACCTTGAGCAGGACTCAAGCGGCAAACCGCTTCGCAATCCGCATATTCAAGCGATTTTTGTGGAAGAACAGTCAGGTCATTACAAACCAAGAGCAAATTTCGCCCACTGACCTCTTGTTCTCCGTGTGAACGTCTTTCAGGGGCATTCCTCCTGTTTCCCTGAAAATATTCACCCCTTCAAATGTTCAAACAAAAAAGGCCCGGATAACCGGGCCTTTTTTATAAGCAAAGAAAGCTTACTTGGTCTGCTTTGCAGCCTTCTGGGCATCTTCCAATGCCTTCTGGGCTTCTTCATTCTTTTTCTGCATGGCTTCTTCCAGCAGACGCTGACGCTCCTGCGCCTGAGACTGGGTGATGGCCTTGCCATCATAAGCACCGGTGAAGCCTTCAAGCGAAATCTTGATAGGGTTGGCGACGCGGCGGAAATTCATCGATGTGAAAACCACGTCAGGCCCCTTTTTCATGGTGGCAATCAGGGCATCCGTCAGCGGCACTTCGGCGGTGCAGCGATCTGCGAAGCATACGGCGTAATCGAGCTTCTGCCCCTTGCCGCCATCGATCTGCATGACAACGCCCGGAGGAATCAGGCGAGCAGATGGTACAGATACCTGCATCAGCTTGCGGCTGACCTTGCCTTCAATGGTGATCAAACCGACAGCAATAATCATCTGGCGGTTCTGTGCCACCTGAATGTTCTGCACGGAGCAAATATCGTTGTCTTCCTGCTTCGAGCACGTCTTGAACCAGCCCTCAGGCGGCAAACCAGGATCACCAGCAGCCTCTTGTGCGAAAGATACACCAGCGAAGCCTGCGCTGAACACAGCCGCAGCGAGGACCGAACGCGCGGTCTTGGTTGCTTTAAACATCATAACGAGATCCGTCTCCTGAAATCATTGTCGAACCGTAGCTCAGACCCGATTGGCTCGGTTCATTTGCCCATCACCTGAGTTTTAAATGAGGCAAATAGATGACCTGTGCTTTCCTGGCCATTCTGTTAGCGCGCATTGGCACGAATTTCCAGTGCTTCTTTGGTCATTACACGACATAAGCCGGAATTCTGGCAATAGCGGTTGGATTTCCGGCAGTTCATGATATTTTGCCGCGAATTGTAAAAGCGTGATTTGAGAGGAAATGGTGTGCGGCACCTTTTGTTGACCCTGCTGGTCCTGCCGTTCTGCGGTATTTTCATGTCGTTGACAGCAAACGCCGCTCCGGTTCACGGCATTTCCATGCATGGCCAACCCGCTTTGCCGAGTGATTATAAACACTTTCCCTATGTGAATCCGTCAGTCAAAAAAGGCGGAAAAATCAATTATGGGGTGGTTGGCACATTCGATAGCTTAAATCCTTTTGTTATCAAGGGCATGCGAACAACGGCCCGAGGCATTTGGGACCCCGAATACGGCAATCTTTTTTATGAATCGCTGATGACGCGCTCGGCATCAGAACCCTTTACGCTCTATGGTTTGCTGGCTGAAAGTGTCGAGTGGGATGATGCTCGCAGCTACATCCAGTTCAATCTGAATCCCAAGGCTAAGTGGCAGGATGGCCAGCCTGTAACACCCGAAGATGTGTTGTTTTCCTTTCAGATTCTTCAGCAAAAAGGCCGCCCGCCGTTCAACAAACGGCTGGATACTGTCGCCAAAATGGAAAAGGTTGGCGATCATAGTGTTCGTTTTACATTCAACGAAAAGGCGGATCGTGAAACCCCCTTGATTCTTGCCTCTTCGACACCGATTTTGCCCAAACACGCTATCAACCCAGACAGATTCGAAGAATCATCTCTGACAATCCCGGTCGGTTCTGGCCCTTACAAAATCAAGGATATTCGCCCCGGTGAGCGAATCACCTATGTGCGTGATTCGAACTATTGGGGCAAAGACATTCCCTCCAAGGTCGGCTTCGATACTTACGACGAAATCAATGTCAGCTATTTCCTGCAAGACAGCACATTGTTTGAAGCCTTCAAGAAAGGTGAAGTGGATGTGTATGTCGATGGTGATACCAGCCACTGGATGCGAGCTTATAATTTTCCGGCCGCCAATACGGGCGATGTCGTGCGCGAGACATTTTCTCCGCAAATGCCAACCGGCATGTTGGGGTTTGTGTTCAACACCCGCCGTCATATCTTTGCAGACGTCAAGGTGCGTGAAGCCCTGACGCTGGCGTTTGATTTTGAGTGGGTGAATAAAAATCTCTATGGCAACGCCTTCAAGCGCATTGAAAGCTTCTGGCAGAATTCTGCCCTCGGTGCCTACGGCCATACGGCGGATGACCGTGAATTGAACATTCTGGGTGGCGCAAAAAGTCGTATTGCGCCGGAAATTCTGGCCGGCACCTACGCACTGCCGATTTCAGATGGTTCGGGTGCCGATCGCAATGTGCTTCGTCAGGCTGTGGCCCTGCTTAGTCAGGCAGGCTATTCCATCAACGA
>CAJYRE010000026.1 GCA_913776675.1 Rhizobiaceae bacterium | reverse complement strand
CTGGGAAATTGCCAAGGCCAATTTGAACGATCACACCACGCCTGATGTGGGCGTGCATCGTCGTCTCAATTTCGCATAATCGACGCAAGGCTTGCGGCAGGATTATGCCGCAAGCCGTTCCCTCAAGCACTTGTTTTCCGTTTAAACAACCGATGCTGCAAACCGATCAGCCATTTGGCCAAGCCACGCAGACTGAGGAAGGCTGGTGCATTATCCGTTGGGTCCACCGCTTCCATCGAGACACCCACCGAGGCAATGTGGCCGTTTTCATCCAGATCGCGGACAATCAGAATAATATGCCCCAGGCGAACGCGATCGGCATATTCCGCCACACCACCCAGTCTGGCTGTCATATAGTCGCCAAGCGTTTTATGCTTGTCATTGTCTGAAAACAGCCCAGGACCATAGGCAGCATCCACCTCTGCCAGCGGGCGGGTTGGCGAGATGGTGAAGGTGCCAAAAAACTCGCTATCATCCTCATGCACCGGGGCCTTGCTGGCAAACAGGCGGTCGAGAAGCCGCGAATAGCCGGGCGCAATGAACAGATAGAGCTGATCATTTTCCCGCAGGCGACCGGCATATTGATAACGCATCGATTTGCCATCGCGGATCACCAGCGAGGGCATGGCCCAGCGGGGAATTCGCGCACCACTCAACACCGGGCTATCGGCCACAACACGATAGGACAGCAGCTCATGATTGGCCGCACCCGGCAGGTCCAGCTCAACCTTGTCAATCGCCCCAATGCGCGGCGGAATGATCAAACCCAGCCGTTTGGCCATGGGCTTGATGGTCCAACCTTGCAGCACCAGCGAGATCATCACCACAATAAAGGCCGCATTGAAATAGGTTTCGCCCCCCTTCAACGCCCCCAGAACCGGCAAGATGCCCAGAAGAATCGAGACGGCACCGCGCAATCCCACCCAGGAAATAAACCGCTTTTCCTGCTGGGTATAATCAAACGGCAACATACACAGCCACACGGCGATCGGTCTGGCGATAAACACCAGAAACAGGCCGAGAAAAATTGCAGGAATCATAATCCGCAGAAAATGCGACGGCGTGGCAAGCAGGCCCAAAACCAGAAACATGATGATCTGGGCCAGCCATGTCATGCCCTCCTGAAAGCGGGTGATGGCCACTTTGCCCGGCAGTTTGCGATTGCCCGCATAGAGGCCTGCCACATACACAGCCAGAAAGCCGCTGCCACCAATCACCCCGGTGTAAGAAAACACCACCATGGACAGTGCCAGCACGATAATCGGCAACAGGCCACGATCAATCGGAATTTTCTTGACGATCAGCACAATCACTGCACCGCCGATCAGGCCAAGAGCCAATCCAAGCCCCATCTGCTCCACAAACAACCGCAGCACCGACCAATCAAGGCTGGTATGGTCTTTGCCAGCGGCCACCATCTGCACCAGCGCCATGGTGAGAAAAATCGCCATGGGATCGTTGGTGCCGGATTCGACCTCCAGCGTCGAGCGCACCTTATCGCGGATATTGACACCCCCGACACGCAACAGAAAAAACACCGCCGCCGCATCGGTTGAGGCCACAATAGAGCCAAGCAACAGGCCTTCCAGCAGACTGAGCTTCAACGCCCAACTGGCCACCACGCCAAAAATGCCGGTGGTGAGCAACACGCCAAGCGTTGCCATGGTGAGCGACGGACCTGCCGCCTGCCGGAACGACTGAATGGAGGTGGTATAGCCTGAGTCAAACAGGATGACGGCCAATGCTAACGAGCCAATGGTATAGGCGGCAGAATTGTTATCGAAATGAATTCCGAGGCCATCCACCCCGGCCAGCAAGCCAATCATCAAAAACAGCAACAGAAGAGGCGCACCAAAGCGAAAGGCTATGAGACTGGAAAAAGCAGCCAATAAAATCAGCGCGGTGAGAACCAGCGTGACAATATAGAAATGTTCCAACCTCTCGACCCCTTCTGCCACCAACCCTCAAATCAACTCAAGGCTCTGCCGTCTTTGCAATTTTACCCATAACACATGCTGCAAATGCGTTAATTTGCTGCGAAAACCTGACTGCACCGCACACTCTGTCCCAAAATTGGACCAAATCCATGGCCTGCAACACAGAGCTGAACCCACAGGCAGAATCATGACAACCGTCTATAGCATCGAAGAGCCGGACAAAAACCTGTTTTTGAAAAAAAGCATTTCAAAAACAGAAAGTTATTCAAGAATCCCCGCCACGATTCAAAATGATACATTGCTTGAGCCGCATTGACGTTCTGCACAGAGATATAGTTGGCAAACATCATGATCAGAATGGGGCAGAAACCGAGAGTTTATCCCGGAGGGGGCTTGCAAATGCAAACAGGCGGACCGGTTTCCCGGTCCGCCTATCGAAAATTGCAGAAATCTGAAAAATCAGATCAGCTTGCCCATGGCAACAGCCGTGTCGGCCATGCGGTTGGAGAAGCCCCATTCGTTATCGTACCAGGTGAGGATACGCACGAGATTGCCATCCATCACCTTGGTCTGATCGCCCGAGAAGCTGGAGGAATGGATGTCGTGGTTGAAGTCGATGGAAACCAGCGGCTCTTCTGTGTAGGCCAGAATGCCCTTCAATTCGCCTTCAGCCGCAGCCTTCACCGCAGCGTTGACTTCTTCCTTGGTGACGTTGCGCGAAGGCACGAACTTCAGGTCGACAACCGACACATTCGGGGTTGGCACGCGGATGGCAGAACCGTCCAGCTTACCCTTCAGCTCTGGCAGCACCAGACCAACGGCCTTGGCAGCGCCCGTCGAGGTTGGGATCATCGACAGGGCAGCGGCGCGGGCGCGATGCAGATCCTTGTGCATGGTGTCCAGCGTTGGCTGGTCGCCCGTGTAGGAGTGAATCGTGGTCATGTAGCCCTTTTCAATGCCAAATGCCTTTTGCAGCACATAGGCAACCGGAGCCAGGCAGTTGGTAGTGCAGGATGCGTTGGAAACCACCAAATCGTCTTTGGTCAGCGTGTTATGGTTGACACCGTAAACGATGGTCTTGTCTGCGCCATCAGCCGGAGCCGACACCAGAACGCGCTTGGAACCGTTGGACAGGTGCAGCGCAGCCTTTTCCTTGGCTGTGAAAATGCCGGTGCATTCCATGGCAATATCAACATCAGCCCATGGTAGATCCTTGGGATCACGAACCGCTGTTACCTTGATCGGCTTGCCGCCATTGATCACGATGCTATCGCCTTCCACAGCCACCGTGGCTGGAAAACGGCCATGAACACTGTCGTAACGCAGCAGATGGGCGTTGGTTTCAACAGGGCCAAGATCATTGATGGCCACGACTTCGATGTCGGTCCGGCCCGATTCAACGATGCCGCGCAATACATTGA
>CAJYRE010000025.1 GCA_913776675.1 Rhizobiaceae bacterium | reverse complement strand
CTGCCAAGGCTTGCGGCCGAACATATCATAGCGCCGCGTTTGGGTGATTTTACCCGCCAGTTTCCTGAGATCGAGCTGGAACTGGTTGCCAATGACAATTTCGAGGACATTGTTGCCCAAGGCTTTGATGCGGGTCTACGTTTGGGTGAGAATCTGGAAGCCGATATGGTGGCGGTGAAAGCCACGGGGTCTTGGCGGGCTGCGGTTGTTGCCACGCCCGGATATTTTGAACGCTTCCCCGTGCCACAGCATCCGGCGGATTTGATCGATCATTGCTGCATTCGCAGGCGGTTTAGCAGTGGCCGGATTTATCGTTGGGAGTTTGAGAAAGACGGAAAACAACTGGTGGTGGATGTGCGCGGCCCGCTGATTTTGCCGGATGACCGCGCCATTGTTGCGGCCTGTCTGGATGGCGCGGGTCTGGCTTTCACCTTCGAAAACCGCATTCAGCCGGAATTGGCGGATGGTCGCTTGCTGCGCGTGCTGGAAGATTGGTGCGAGCCGTTCGACGGGTTTTATATTTACTATCCAACCCGTCGTCAGATGCGCCCGGCGCTTCGGGCTTTTGTTAATTTCTTTCGTTATCGAGGATGATATTTAGCCGAATAACAAGTTCCAATGCTGCGGAAAGGGCGTACCGCCAAAATCCACTTGTCCAGCCTGACCGGGTGCGCGACGCAGATTGGGTTGTTTCAGAAGCGGCATCAGCATGGCGGGGATAATCGCCTGATTGATGTATTGCCCAAAGCAGGTGTGCAGCCCATCGCCCCACAGAATGTAATCTTCCATGGGTCGGTCCAGACGGAATTCGTTGGCATGGGCAGTGGCGCGCGGATCAAACATGGCAGACAGATTGCAGGCCAGCACCATGGTGCCTTGCGGAATGGAGCGCGCCCGCAAGGTGGAGCGGGCAATCACGCTGTCGCGCACCGCCTGACGATAAATCAACGGATTGACCGGATTAAAGCGCAAGCCTTCCATCAGGCTGGCGGTGACGGTTTTGATGTCGTTGGTTCGTGCAGCGGCCTGTGCCTTGGCCAGCGCATCGGGCCTGTCCATCAGTTGATCCAGCGCCTGCACGGCAGCCTTGTTGAGTGTGGGAATGGCACCAATCAGCATGCCGATGATGTTGTTGCGAATATCAATATCGGTGAAACCCGGTGTGCCGCTGGCTTGAAGGGCCAGACAGCGCGCCAGCACATCATCGCCGCCGCTGCCCTGTGCTTTGCGTTCTGCTATATGCTGGTCGAGATAGGCGCGGCACTTGGCGGCGGCATCAAGCGCCTTGTCGGTAATGGATGTCTCGCCTTTCAGATCAATAAACAGATACCAGAACATGATTGTGGTCCAATCAATCATATCGGCGCGGCTTGGCCCCGGCGTTCCAAAATAATCGGCCACCATGCGATAGGGAATGTCCAGTGTCAGCGTGGCTGGAACATCAATGGTGCCATTTTGCGAAGCGACAATCTGCTGTGCCGTCTGGCTGGCTGCGGGTATCACGGTTGTTGAAAGGTCTTCCCGGCGAATAGCCAGCCGCATTACCGATACGTCATGGGTATATTGTGGTGTGTTCTGCATTCCCAGAAAAAAGTTGGAACCAGCAGTGATGGCTTCCATCTTGGGCGCATAGACAACGGCAAAATCATCATCACGCGACAACACCTCGCGCACATCGCGGGCACGGGTCACAATGGCCGTGCCAGAGTTGGGATAAGCGGTGATCAGTTGCTTTTTGAGCAGCAGATTGGGCGCGAACACCCGCAGTACCGCAAAGCCCCGCAGCAAGGATTCCGGCTGGGCAAACAGCGCTGAAAACGCGGCACTGCGCCCGGATGCGGGTGTGGAGAGCAAAATTTTCAGGCCCTGCCACGCAAGCGTGGCCAATGCAACAAGGGCAGTCATGATCCCGTTCAGCCAGATCATCACGTGTTTGATGGCGTTCTCAATCAACCGGATCATGCTATTGCTCCTTGAGCTTCATTGTGTTGCGGCATCAGGTTGGGTCTGTCACGCCCATGCCAATCATGCGCAGGGCTGTCAGGCTTGGCACAAAGAAATAGTCACCGCCGCGGGATTCCACGAATTCCGGCAGGTTTTTCATGATGAACGGTGCCTGATCCTTAGCCGGATCACCGGGTATCACGAATTTTGCGCCATCCCGGTGCCGTCCCACCATCGGGCACGTGTCGTTGCCGGAGTTTGAGTCGAGCCCATAATTCACCCATTGCTGCTGAATGAACTCAAACTGCCGATTGAGGTTGGCGCAGACGCAAAGCATGATAATGCCGTGATCGCCATCGTCGGTGGAATCCGGGCCGGAATAGCCATAGGGCAGACCACGGCGCAAAATACGCCGCCGGTTGTTCAGCACCGATCCAAGCCAGGTTTTCGGATTGTCGGAGGTGAAATACGGATCAAGCTGATCGCGGGTGTTGATGCGACGAATATGGGCTGTCACCGGGCATTTGATGCCATCCGGATCAGGCCGATAGACAAAATCATTCAACTCCATACCCAACGCGGCAAGGGTTTTCACATCTCCTGCTTTCTTTGCGGCAATGGCTTTTGCCTGTACGGCCTTCCAATCCTCGTAGGTGGGGGCTGCCATGATCGGGATACCATCCGACCATCGTCCGGCAATCTTGGCCATCAACGCTTCCTGCCCCACTTCCGGCGGGCCGCTGATGCCAGCAACGGCTTGATATTGTGCCCCGGCGGCAATGATGGCATTGCGGAAGGAAGCCACATTTTCATGCAGCTTGCGATAGGCGAAAAAGGTACCATTGCGGCTGAAATCCAGCGGCATGGCTGATCCGGGGATTTCCTGTGCTTCATCGGCATGACCCAGCAGAAATTCGCCCGTGGCCAGCGGTGACCACTCGCCACTGCCAGATAATTTGCCGCGACCGGGCAGGTAGGCTTTCATTTTAGCAGGTGTATGCTGTCCCTCAAAGGCTGGGTCGCCAATTCCATCCGTATAGCCAAAATGCTCTTTGGGGGTGGCCGCGTAGGTGCCATCGGCACCCTTTTCCAGAATAGCTGTCAGGTTTTGCCAGCGCGGGTCAGGTCCGGAATGGCCGACCAGCAGTTCGACACCGCCTTCCGAGCTTTCAGCCAACCCGATCATCCAGTTCGTCAGGCGATCCAGTTCGGGCACGGGCTCGCCGGTTTGCGCATCCATTTGTGCATTCAGGGTCACCAGAATATGGACACGGGTGAGGCTGTCACGATTGGGCTTGACCCATACCGGGTCCCACAGGCTGCGTTCGCGCACTTCGGGATCAACGCCGTACACTTCGTCTCCCAGAATCTGGGCGCGGGCTTCCATGCCCTCAATAAACTCATCCGGCAAACCGCGCAGCGTGCTGCTGGGTACGCCAAGCGCCAGAAGGCCGGGAAAGGTGAAGGCCATGTTGATGGCAACTTCGGGTCTGGCCTGAAAATCTGTGCCCTCTTCGGGCACATCCTTGCGCGATGGCCAGCGCAAAGCGGATGTCACCTTGGGACGGATCAGTTCAACAAAGGCACGTCCGGACCGGCCACGGTTGACAGTAAACAGCAGCATACGGCCCTTGGGAAAGCCCTGCTTGCCATAAGCGGTGAGAATATTGCCTTGAATATCGGCGAGATCGAGAAATTCGGTCATGGAAAACGGCCTTGTATCAGGAACGGATAACGCCGGGAGACTGGGTGTGGTGATCAAGATCTTCCGGTGCGGTGCGGGCTACAAATTCACGAAACGCAGCGCGCAGTTCCGCCGGGGAAGACAATTGGTGATCGCCAATGAAATCCGTGAAATGCTGCTGCAAATACATGCTCTTGAGCACCGAGCGCAGATCCGAGTTGGGTGCGGTGGGCAAAGGCTTGGCTCCGGCCCGCATGACCATGAGATAATCCAGACCAATGGCAAGCAGCGTGACAAGAAAGGCAATTCCGGCGTAGGTGATCCAGGTGTTCATGGGGTGATTGAACATCCAGGCCAGAAATGCACCGAGCAGGCAGATCACCAGAGCGGCGGCTGGAATGGCCGCCAGCGTGATCAGTAATTTGGTGGAAATACTGGGGAAGGGCGGCGGCGTGATCCAGTAATCATTGAAGGGCATGGTGGTTTCAAGCTGGCCTTTGATGACCCATGCGGCAAAGCTTGCGCCATCCCGAACCGTTTCAAACTGGAGGCAGTGCTGGAAAACCAGTCGCAGGTCTTTTTCCATCACGCTCCA
>CAJYRE010000024.1 GCA_913776675.1 Rhizobiaceae bacterium | reverse complement strand
CTGGCCATTGCGGTCCAAAATATCGGGACGCCAGGCAATCTGCGGCGCAGGTGGAATTTTTGAAATATCAGGCTGGGTTTCCGTCGCCATATATCCGAGCTTGGCAAAGATCGTGATGTAGAACAGCACGATGCCAACGGACAAGACAACGATACGGGACTTTGCCTGACGATAACGTCTGCGATCCTGCTGAACATATCGACCGTTTGAGCGTAAACTGAATTTCAGTTCACGCAGACGGCCAGCCTTTAAACTGAAATATTGGATCATCGACATGAGGGAGCGTTTCTGGCGAGGCAAAATCGTAAACCAAAGCTTAACGCTGTTGCCTTAATAAAACCTTAACGCGCACATTCCTCCCTGCTTTCAGACGGGTATTGGCTGCCTGCCCAATCCGCGTGGAACCGGACAGACAGCCAATCATGTTATGGCCAGGAAAGTCTGGCCTTTTGCCTTGAAGACATCAAACCCCTTCAATACCCCGCACCCAGCCGTGTGCATCATTGCTCTTGCCACGCTGAATGCTGACGAGCTGCTCGCGGATTTTGGTCGTGACGGGGCCGGTCTCACCCGTGCCAATCTGGAAGCTGCCGCCGGTGAATTTCACCTCACCGATACCAGCCACCACAGCGGCGGTACCGCAGGCAAAGGCTTCTTTCAGCTTGCCGCTCTTGGCATCAGCCTGCCATTCCTCGAAGGAATAAGGGCGCTCGGAAATATTGATCCCCTGATCTTTCATCAAAGAAATCAGCGAATTGCGGGTGATGCCCGGCAAAATCGTACCGGCCAGCGGCGGCGTGACAAGCGAGCCATCTTCCATGACGAAAAACACGTTCATGCCGCCCAGTTCTTCCACCCACTTATGCTCGGCTGCATCCAGAAACGCCACCTGATCACAGCCGTGGGAAACCGCTTCGGATTGCGCAATCAGGCTGGCTGCATAATTGCCACCACATTTGGCAGCGCCCGTGCCGCCGGGTGCCGCGCGGGTGTAGTTTTCCGACACCCAGATTTTCACAGCCTTGGCACCGCCCTTGAAATAGGGACCAACTGGCGAAGCAATCACGCAGAACACATAATCACGGGCCGGGCGCACACCCAGAAACGCTTCGGTGGCAAACATGAAGGGGCGCAAATACAGGCTGCCCTCACCCTCTGGAATCCACTTGGCATCGGCCTTGACCAGTTGATCAATCGCTTCAAGGAACAGTGCCTCAGGAATTTCCGGCATGGCCATACGCTTGGCGGATTCATTGAAACGGCGGGCATTTTCATCCGGGCGAAACAGCACAGCGCGGCCTTCAGCGGTGCGATATGCCTTCATGCCTTCAAAAATTTCCTGCGCGTAGTGCAGCACCGCTGCCGCAGGATCAATCGCAAAGGGGCCACGTGCCGTAATTTCTGCAGAATGCCACCCCTTGTCCACATTCCAGTGAATCACGGCCATGTGGTCTGAAAACAGCGTACCAAAGCCAAGGCTCTCAAAGGCCTTGAGGCGCGCATCTTCCGGCATCGGATTGGCGTTGGGCTTGATGGTAAATTGCAATGGGGTTGCGGCAGACATGACGGATGACCTCTCCAAATCCTCAATAGGTCAGCATTATTGACCTATCACCTCTCCTAAAGACGAACATCATCTTTCGCAAGCCATTTCAAGATCAATCCGTGTATTTTGGCAAAAATATCGATGGCCTGTTTGCTGTACCAACATCCAACAGGCCATGATCGATGATCTATTCGAATAAACCGGTCCTTCGCCTGTTTTGAGAGCGGAGGTCCGTGCGGACCATTTCATCCAAACATTGTACTGGTGGGCAATTCCTATCCCGGCATCTCACGATGCCGGGGGTTGCCCACGCCATGTTTGGATAAACCGGTCCTTCGCCTGTTTTGAGAGCGGAGGTCCGTGCGGACCATTTCATCCAAACATTACATGTTTGGATAAACTGGTCCTTCGCCTCCTTGTGGCGGCACCCAGGTGATGTTCTGGTTCGGGTCCTTGATGTCACAGGTTTTGCAGTGGACGCAGTTTTGCGCATTGATCACAAAACTCTTTTCGCCATCCTTTTCCACCCATTCATACACCCCGGCCGGGCAATAACGGTTGGAAGGTCCATCAAACACGCCAAGCTCCGACGATTTCTGCAAAGCCAGATCCTTGACCTTCAGATGGACCGGCTGATCTTCCTCGTGATTGGTGTTGGACAAGAACACTGATGACAGGCGATCAAACGTCAGCACACCATCCGGCTTGGGATAGACAATCTTCTTGTGCTTGGCCGCCGGTTCAAGACAGTCGGCATCAATCTTGCCATGTTTCAGTGTGCCGAACACTGAAAAACCAAACAATTGATTGGTCCACATATCCAGACCGCCCAGCGCAACCCCAATGGCAGTGCCAAACCTGGACCACAGCGGCTTTACATTGCGCACCCGCTTGAGATCCTTGCCAATATCACTGCTCCGCCAGCTCGTTTCGATCTCGATCGGCTCATCATTGGCACGGCCAGCCGCAATCGCCTCGGCAATCTTCTCTGCTGCCAGCATGCCCGACAGCACAGCGTTGTGGCTGCCCTTGATGCGCGGCACATTGACCAGCCCCGCCGAGCAGCCCAACAACGCCCCGCCGGGGAAGGAAAGCTTGGGCACGGACTGATACCCGCCTTCGGTAATCGCACGTGCGCCGTAAGCAATACGCTTTGCCCCTTCAAACGTATCCCGAATGGCCGGATGCGTCTTGAAACGCTGAAACTCTTCAAACGGATAGAGATAAGGGTTCTTGTAGTTCAGATGGGTGACAAACCCCACCGCCACTTGATTGTCTTCCAGATGATAGAGGAAGGAACCGCCACCCGTCTTCATATCCAGCGGCCAGCCAAAGGAATGCTGCACCAGACCCGGCTTGTGATGCTCTGGCTTGACCTGCCACAATTCCTTGATGCCAAGGCCAAATTTTTGCACATCGCTATCACGGGAGAGATCGAATTTGGCAATCAACTGTTTGGCCAGCGAGCCGCGCACACCTTCCCCAATCAGCACATATTTGCCCAACAGCTCCATGCCACGGGTAAAATTGGGGCCGGGCTCACCATTCTTCTCAATGCCCATGTCACCCGTGGCCACACCGATGACCGCGCCCGTATCATTATACAGTACTTCGGTTGCTGCGAAGCCGGGATAAATATCAACGCCAAGCGCCTCGGCATGGGTCGCCAGCCAGCGACAGACATTGCCGAGCGAGACAATGTAATTGCCGTGATTGTTCATCAAAGGCGGCATCAGGAAATTCGGCAAACGAATCGAGCCGGCAGGTCCCAGAAACAGGAAATGATCCGCCGTGACCTCGGTCTTGAAGGGATGATCTGCCTCTTCACGCCAGCCCGGCAGCAATCGATCAATTCCAACCGGATCCACCACAGCCCCTGAAAGGATGTGGGCCCCAACTTCCGCACCCTTTTCCAGCACAACAACAGACAGGTCAGGATTGACCTGTTTGAGGCGAATGGCAGCCGCAAGGCCAGCAGGCCCCGCCCCCACAATCACCACATCAAATTCCATGCTCTCACGCTCTGGCAGTTCTTGTGCGTTCATGTCTTCTCTCCGCTCAGCGTCATCCCAGTTTTGTCTTTCTACTTGTCAAATCACAAACAGCTTGTCGAGTTCCATTCACCGCGACAGCTTCACGAAATTTTCGCGGTCTACTATGAGGAAAGAGAATAGCTATCTCTTACGTAAACGTAAACAATTCGATCGTTATCCTGCGTGGTTGCCCAAATTGACATTCCCCTGTCCATTCATGCAAACCGAGGCGAGCGGATCATGAGGGCTGAAATGACAAAGTACACAAGTGAAGACGTGGCCGAACTGGCCAACACCATTCAGCAAGCTGAAGGACGTTTCATTTTTTTGACAGGGGCAGGCATGTCCATTTCCGCCGGAATCCCGGCGGCACACGGAATTATTCAAGAAATCCACCAGAAATTTCCGCAGCGCTTTGACCGTATGGATGCCAAATCCAAGTGGGATTACAGCGCCTGCATGCTCAAACTGCCGCCCAGTGAGCGCAAACGCCTGCTGAGTGCCCATCTGAGTGCGTCGAAAATCAACTGGGCCCATATTGCCTTGGCGGGCATGATCAAAGCCAACCTCGTAAAGCGGGTTGTGACCTTCAATTTTGACAATGTTCTGGCCCGCGCCTGTGGCCTGCTGGGACAATATCTTGCCACCTATGATTACGGCGTTGCGCCGAATGAAAGAACGGATTTTATTGCCGATCCATCTATTGTTCATCTGCATGGCCAGGGTCCGGCACAAGTTCTGAAGAATTCCGTGGCGGATGCGGAAAATCATGCCCGCAAAGTCGAGCCTCTGATTGCTGATATGTTTTCTGATAATCACTTG
>CAJYRE010000023.1 GCA_913776675.1 Rhizobiaceae bacterium | reverse complement strand
ATCAGAGAAACGGCGTGCCGTTTCCCTGATGTGCATTACGCGGCGCGGGCTTTGGCAATCGCTTCCTTCAGATCACTTTCCCGCAAGGCACCGGGATAGAGGGTTTTGCCAATCACAAAAGATGGCGTGCCTTGGAAATTCAGGCCGCTGGCTTGCAACCAGTTGCGGTCGAGAATGCCTGCAATTGACTTGGCTTCGGCATTGACGGTGGTTTTGAGTTGGTCGCGTGAAATGCCGATCTCTTCCAGAGCCTGCTGGACGCGATCCGGCGTCAGAGGGCCGGAGAGCTTGAACAGCGCCTCCTGGGCCTGATGGTATTTGCCAAGCTTTGCCGC
Source organism: Rhizobiaceae bacterium (assembly GCA_913776675.1). Taxonomy (GTDB): domain Bacteria; phylum Pseudomonadota; class Alphaproteobacteria; order Rhizobiales; family Rhizobiaceae; genus Allorhizobium. The sequence continues at coordinate 5,263 of CAJYRE010000023.1, read as the reverse complement.
CGCCAGCACGGATTGGGCGGCAAAAACAGACGCCGCCCCAAACACAGGCCAGTCCTTCATCACCAGCCGCACATTGCCATCGTCCTTGACCACCTTGTTGACGATCGGATGCACGCTTTTGCAATAGCTGCATTGATAATCAAAATATTCGGCAATGGTCACATCCCCCTTCGGATTTCCCAGCACCGGCACAGCCTTGTCAAAGAAAATATCCGCCTGCGTCGGCTCTTTGGCCCGCAGCAGCGAAGGCGTGGCCACCGTGGCCATAGCACTTACCAGCAATGTGCGGCGTTTGATCATGATTGTGCAACCAGATTGGAGGTGGAGTGCCAGGCCCAGGCCGAGCGAATGATGTCTTCCAGCGTGTATTGCGGAGCCCAGCCCAGCACCTCACGCGCTTTGTCATTGTTGGCCACCAGCGTGGTGCTGTCGCCGGGACGGCGATCCGTGTATTCAACGGGAAAGGGTTTGCCGGAAACCTTTTCAATGGCAGCCAGAAGCTCCTTCACAGTGGTGCCGGTACCGGTGCCCAGATTGAGGGCAACGGAAGGCCCATTGTTCAGCAGATATTCCACCGCCCGAACATGGGCGTCTGCCAGATCCAGAACATGGATGTAATCGCGCACACATGTGCCATCACGGGTGTCATAATCGTCACCAAACACCTTGAAACCGTCGCGGCGGCCAAGGGCGGCATCCAGGGCCAGCGGAATGGCGTGGGTCTCCGGCGTGTGCCACTCACCAATGCGGCCTTCAAAATCAGCGCCAGCCGCATTGAAGTAGCGCAGGATAACGGAGCGGAAGCCGGTGTATGCGTCATAATCCTTCAGTGCCTGTTCCACCATCCACTTGGTGCGGCCATAAGGATTGATCGGAGCCTGACGGTGTTGTTCATCCATGGGCACACTTTCCGGCAGTCCATAGGTGGCGCAGGTCGAGGAAAACACAAAGGCCTTGATGCCCGCTGCTTGAGCGGCGGCCAGCAGGGTCAGGGAGCCAATCACGTTGTTTTCATAGAAGGCAACCGGATCTTTCACCGATTCTCCCACTTCAATCAGGGCGGCAAAATGCAGAATGGCGGCTGGTTTGTGTTGGGCCAGCACAGCATCCAGCCGGGCACGGTCACGGATGTCGCCCTGTTCCAGCGGACCCCATTTAACAAATTCGCCATGGCCATTGGTAAGATTGTCGTACACAATCGGCCGGAAACCACGTTTTGCCAAGGCAAGGCAGGTGTGGGCACCAATGTAGCCAGCACCACCAACAACGAGAACGGGTGTTTCGGTCATTCAATCGTCTTTCATAAACACTACGACAGCAAAGTTTTATGGGGCCAGCAGGCTCTTCACAAGAGGGCGGCTGACTGCGTTGGATGGAATTGCTGTTTTATGTCTTTTTTAAAAACTATCCGCGTGAATTCCGGATGAAATCTGATTATTTTTGGGTTGGTATAAATTGACGTTTACGTCAAGGTTATTGTACACTTTGAACTGGCCTCTCGTAAGCTGAGGTGGCATCATGTGGTGGTCGGTGTCGATTGTGTTGTCAGGCGATGCCCTCAAAGATGGTGTGGGCTGAGAAGGTTGATGGAGGATGGTGAGCGCCAGAGGCGTGTGTAAAGGCGTCCGGAGGCGCTGTTGTTGTGGTGGCGGGGTTGAGGATGCCCACCAAAAAAGGGAGTGAGGAATGAAGACTATCTCCATGCCGGCTGGTGGAGTGGACGGTGAGCGCATATGGCTCTCCTCCTATGCTGAATCTGTGCCTGCCGAGTTGCCGCCGTTTGAGTTTGAGTCCCTGGGAGAGCTTTTTGATCACAGTTGCAAGCTCTATGCCCAGCGTGATGCTTTCAGCAGTATGGGGCGTAACATGAGTTTCGAGGCGCTGGGGCGTGAGGCAACCAAAATTGCTGCCTGGCTTCAGAAAGCCGGTTTTGCCAAAGGCGACCGGATTGCCGTGATGATGCCGAATCTGCTGCAAAGTCCGGTGGTGGTCTACGGAATCCTCAAGGCTGGCATGGTGGTGGTGAATGTTAATCCCCTCTACACGCCGCGCGAGTTGCGCCATCAGCTCAAGGATTCCGGTGCGGTTGCCATTTTTGTGCTGGAGAATTTTGCGCACACGGTTCAGGCCGTGGCAGGCGATACGGACCTACGACGTATTGTCGTGTCCAGCATGGGGGATATGCTGGGGCTGAAAGGACATTTGGTCAATTTTGTCGTGCGCAAGATCAAGAAGATGGTGCCGGCCTGGTCGTTGCCACAAGCGCATGGTTTTCGCTCTGTGCTGGCGGAAGGTGGTCGGGCGTCCTTCAAGCCTGCCCGTGTTGAGCGCGGCGATATTGCATTTCTGCAATACACCGGCGGCACCACCGGCGTTTCCAAAGGCGCGGTGCTGACCCATGCCAATCTGATTGCTAACACCATGCAGATGAATTTCTGGCTGGGTTCGACGCTTGAAACGGGCATTAACAGCAAGCCGGTGACTTTTGTGTGTGCCTTGCCCTTGTATCATATTTTTGCGCTGACCGTGAATTCGCTGATGGGCATCAGTTGTGGCGCTAAAAACCTGCTGATCGTTAACCCGCGTGATATTCCCGCCTTTGTCAAAGAGCTGGGGCAACAGCCCTTTCATGTGATCATTGGTTTGAACACGCTGTTTACGGCCTTGATGAACAACGAGAATTTCAGAAAACTCGATTTCTCCAGTCTGAAATTGACCTTTGCTGGCGGCATGTCGGTCCAGAGGCCTGTGGCGGATCGCTGGCGCGACATCACAGGTTGCAAGATTACGGAAGGCTATGGTTTGTCGGAAACCTCGCCGGTGGCAACGGCGAACCGGTGCTCTGAAGCCGATTTTACCGGAATGATCGGTATGCCGATTTCTTCTACGGATGTGAGCATTCGCAATGAAGAGGGTGTCACCCTGCCATTGGGTGAGGTGGGCGAAATCTGCATTCGTGGTCCGCAGGTCATGCTGGGCTATTGGCAACGGCCTGAGGAAACCGCCAAGGTCATGACGCCAGACGGTTATTTCCGCACAGGCGATATGGGCGTCATGAACGAGCGCGGTTACATCAAGATTGTTGATCGCAAGAAAGATATGATTCTGGTGTCCGGCTTTAACGTTTACCCCAACGAGATCGAAGAGGTTGCAGTTATGCATCCCGGTGTGCTGGAGGCTGCTGCCATTGGCGTTGCAGATCCGCATTCGGGCGAGGCGGTGAAGCTGTTTGTGGTGCGCAAGGATCCGTCCCTCACAGAACAGCAGGTGAAGGATCATTGTGCCCAAAACCTGACCAATTACAAACGTCCACGGCATGTGGAGTTTCGCACGGAACTGCCAAAGTCCAATGTCGGCAAGATTTTGCGCAAGGATTTGCGAGGCTGAGGCAGGGCATGATCTCTGACTGTCCGGCTCAAAAAAGGCCGGACAGAAACTCCTCTGATTTTTCCTGATTTTAATTCCGATTTTGCAAATTATGCAGTAGGTTCCTCAACCGTAACCGGATTGGGAGACATTCATGCAGGCCATTATCGAACAGTTGAAGACCACCGTCGCGGCAACATCCGCAACCGACATTCGCGCTGCTTTTGCGCAGGATGCCAGCCGGTTTGAACGCTTCAGCGCCCGTCTTGATGACCTTTTGATGGATTATTCCAAATGTGCCGTCAATGATCAGATTATGACCCTGCTGGAAACGCTATGCGAACGTGGCGGTGTGGCTGACAAGCGCGATGCGATGTTTGCGGGCGAAGAAATCAACTTTACCGAAGGTCGTGCCGTTTTGCATACGGCACTGCGAAATCGCGCCAATACCCCGGTTCTCGTGGATGGCAAGGACGTGATGCCCGATGTGAATGCGGTGCTGGACGCCATGGGCGCCTTTGCGGAAGGGCTGCGGGCAGGCACCATTACCGGATCAACGGGCAAGCAGATCACCGATGTGGTCAATATCGGCATTGGTGGCTCGGACCTCGGCCCGGCCATGGCCACGCTGGCGCTGGCACCATTCCATGATGGTCCGCGTCTGCATTTCGTGTCCAATGTCGATGGTGCGCATATTGCCGATACTCTGGCGCAGCTTGAGCCAGAAACCACACTGTTCATTGTGGCGTCCAAAACCTTTACCACCATTGAAACCATGACCAATGCGGCCACAGCCCGCGCCTTTGTGGCGGCAGCGCTAGGCGAACAGGCGGTTGGTTCGCATTTTGCGGCGGTGTCAACCGCGCTTGATAAGGTCAAGGCGTTTGGCATTGCCGCTGACCGCGTGTTTGGTTTCTGGGATTGGGTGGGTGGACGCTATTCCATCTGGTCAGCCATTGGTCTGCCCTTGATGATCGCGGTGGGGGCTGATCGCTTTGCTGAATTCCTGACGGGTGCGCATGCGGTGGATACGCATTTCCGCACGGCCCCTTTCCGTGAAAATCTGCCTATGCTGTTGGGGGCTATTGGCTATTATCACCGCAATGTGCTGGATTATACCACGCGGGCAATTTTGCCCTATGATCAGCGCCTGTCGCGTTTTCCGGCCTATCTGCAACAGTTGGATATGGAATCAAACGGCAAGGGCGTGACCATTGATGGCACGCCGGTGCAGGGCAATTCCGGCCCCGTGGTATGGGGTGAACCCGGCACCAATGGCCAGCATGCTTTCTACCAATTGATCCATCAGGGCACGAGCATTATTCCTGCGGAATTCATGATTGCGGCGAAGGGTTTTGAGGCCGACTTGCGCCATCAGCACGAGTTGCTGATCGCCAATTGCCTTGCACAATCGGCAGCCTTGATGAAGGGGCGCACGCTGGAAGAAGCCAAGGGTCAATTGCACAAGGCAGGCATGGATGCCGCTAAAATTGATCACATTGCGCCGCATCGGGTTTTTACCGGCAATCGCCCTTCCATCACCTTTGTCTATGAGCAATTGACGCCCTATGCGCTGGGTCGCCTGATTGCGCTCTATGAACATCGGGTGTTTGTGGAAGGTGTGTTGTTTGGTATCAATTCCTTCGATCAATGGGGCGTTGAGCTGGGCAAGGAGCTGGCCACGGGCCTTCTGCCGGTGGTGCAGGGCAAGGTCAGTGCCGACGGTCAGGATGCCTCCACGCTGGGGCTGGTACAGGCCTTGAGTCAGATGAACCAATAAGGGCTGTGAGAAATGCGGGCACAAAAGCTGGCGATTGTCACAGGTGCCGCCCGCGGCATTGGTGCTGCGGTGGCGGAGCGGTTGGCCCGCGATCTCGGATATTGCGTGATCATCAAT
>CAJYRE010000022.1 GCA_913776675.1 Rhizobiaceae bacterium | reverse complement strand
CACGACGCTCTTCCGATCTGGTTTTGCAACGCTTGCCATCCATGCCGGTGCGCAGCCGGACCCCGCCACAGGCGCGCGTGCAACGCCGATTTATCAAACCACCGCCTATGTGTTTGAAAATGCCGATCATGCGGCTGCGCTGTTTGGCCTCAAGCAATTTGGCAATATTTACACGCGCATCATGAACCCCACCCAAGGCGTGCTGGAAGAGCGCGTTGCTGCGCTGGAAGGGGGCACGGCGGCGCTTGCCGTGGCATCGGGCCATGCCGCGCAATTGCTGGTGTTTCACACGCTGATGCAGGCTGGGGACAATTTTGTTGCCGCTCGTAAACTGTATGGCGGGTCGATCAATCAGTTCGGTCATGCCTTCGGCAATTTCGGCTGGCAGGTGCGCTGGGCCGATACTGATGACCCGGATAGCTTTGCTGCCCAGATTGATGACCGTACCCGCGCTATTTTTATTGAAAGTCTGGCCAATCCCGCCGGAAAATTTGTCGATATTGCCGCCATTGCCGAGGTTGCGCGGCGTCACGGCCTGCCGCTGATTGTGGATAACACCATGGCCAGCCCCTATCTGGTGCGGCCATTGGAACATGGCGCGGATATTATTGTCCATTCGGCCACAAAATTTCTCGGCGGCCATGGCAATTCCATGGGCGGCATCATTGTCGATGGCGGCACGTTTGACTGGTCGCAGTCGGGCAAATTTGCAGCCTTATCTCAGCCACGGGCTGAATATGGTGGTGTTGTGTTGCATCAGGCCTTTGGCAATATGGCTTTTGCTATTGCCTGCCGCGTGTTGGGCCTGCGTGATCTTGGGCCGGCCATTGCGCCGATGAATGCGTTTTTGCTGTTGACCGGGATTGAAACCTTGCCGCTGCGCATGCAACGGCATTGCGATAACGCCTTCAAAGTGGCCAATTGGCTGAAAAACCATGAAAAAGTCGCCTGGGTTTCCTATGCAGGCCTGCCTGACGATCCCAATCATGCCCTGCAACAGCGCTATTCTCCGAAAGGGGCCGGTGCCGTGTTTACCTTCGGCGTCAAGGGGGGCTATGAGGCTGGCAAAGCGCTGGTGGAAGGTTTGCAACTGTTTTCGCATCTGGCCAATATTGGCGATACGCGCTCTCTGGTCATTCATCCCGCCTCGACCACCCATGCCCAATTGACACCGGAGCAGCAGACAGCAGCCGGTGCCGGACCGGATGTGGTGCGCCTGTCGATTGGTATTGAGGACTCAGACGACATTATTGCCGATCTTGAGCAGGCTCTGGCAAAGGTCTGAAGGAGAGGAGTGGCCATGTCGCATGCATTGCACTTTGATCTATCCACAATTGAGCCAGAGGAGGGTGCCCCGGCACCCGATCGGCTGTTGGCAGGCGATCCGCGTTTTCTGACCTGGAATCTTGAGGAGGCGGGAAATGGTCTCTACGCGGGCGTGTGGCAATCCACCCCCGGCACTTGGCGCGTGATCTATGACGAATGGGAGTATTTCTCCATTCTCGAAGGTCACTCCATTCTCACGGAGGATGGTGGCACACCCGTGCATCTGCGCGCAGGCGACAGAATGGTGATCAAGCCTGGCTTCAAGGGGACCTGGCAGGTGGTGGAAACCACCCGCAAGGATTATGTGGTGCGCTTTTAAACGGTTACCAATTTACCAGACGAGATCCAGCCGCTCCAACCCGTGAAAATGATAGACATCTTTCACTTTGGGGCGGCTGGCCAGTTTCAAGCCGGGCAAGCGTTGAAACAGCAGCGGCAAGACCAGATGCAGCTCCAGCCGCGCCAACGGTGCGCCGATGCAAAAATGAATGCCTGCTCCGAAGGAGAGATTAACCCCATCGTTGCGCTGCGGCTTGAAGGTGAGGGGATCGGGAAATTTGTGCGGGTCCAGATTGGCTGCTGCGAGAATGAGGCTGACTTTATCGCCGCGCTTCAGGCTGACGCCATCCACCTCGCAAGGTTCCAGACAATAGCGCTGGAAAATATGCACGGGTGCGCAGATGCGCAGGCATTCTTCCACCGTTCGTTCGGTGGTTGCTGCATCGGCAAAAAGCGTTTGCGGGTCCAGACCGCTTTCCAGAATGATCCGAACGGAGTTGCCAATCTGGTGAACCGTGGCCTCGTGCCCGGCGTTGAGCAGCACAATCGTGGTCGAGATCAACTCATCATCACTGAGAAAACGCCCTTTATGCTCGGTGTGAATCATATGGCTGAGCAGATCGTCCTGCGGTGATTGGCGGCGTTCTGCAATGATGCTGCGCACGTAATCGGCAAACTCTTTTGCAGATCGGTCGGCGGCCTCTTCATCGGCGCGGGTGCGCTTGAACATATACATGCCCACATAATCATGAGACCATGTGAGCAATTGTGGTCCCATGCTGTCGGGAATACCGATCATTCGGGCAATCATCGTTACGGGAATGATGTCTGCAAAGCTGGAAAGCAGCTCTGTCTGGCCATCGTTTGCAAATCCATCCATCAGGCTGTTGGCCAGATCAATGATTTCCGGTGTCATTTTCTCCACATGACGCGATACAAAGGCGCGGTTGACCAGCGTGCGCAGGCGGGTGTGTTCCGGTGGCTCCAGCTCTAGAAGAGACCATGCTTCGGCGGCGTCGAAATGGCGCGTGTGGTCTGCGGCGGCGGGCATGCCCAATTCTTCCCGGCTGGCCACATGCAAAATCTGCCGACCAAAGCGTTTGTCGCGCAGCAATGTGTTGACCTGCTCAAATCCGCTGAAAAACCATTGCTTTTGCTCTTCCCAGTAAAATGTTGGTGCCTCAGCATGCAGGGCGGCATAGACCGGGTTGGGGTTTTGGTAAAAATCCGGGTCGCGGGCATCGAGCCTGACGTGGCGCGTGGCAGCGTCAATGGTGAAGGAGAGCGGAAGTGCCATGGAGAGCGCCCTTGTTATCAAGCGTGTTATGAGCCTTTCACGCTTTCAGGTTGGGTTTAAAGCTTGTAAGCCTCTGGTTCGATAAAACGGCTTGCGTGGGTTGCTTCAGGGGGCAGGATAAAACGGTCGTTGTGTGAGGCGGCGAAGCGCTGCAACCTGAAGATCGGTTTCCTGATCGATTGCGGCAGGGCTGCCTGGCTCCAGAGTGGGGCCGAGGCAATAGACGCTGTCGCCGCGTGCAATGGCGGTTTTGTTGCGCCCATCTGCCTTGGCTTTATAAAGACCCGTGTCTGCTTGTCGCATGGCGCTATCGAAATCAAATTCGGCCGCTGCCACGCCTGCCAAACCAATGCTGGTGGTCACGCGAATGCTCTGTTGCCCGATGTTGATGGGAGTTGTCGCTACCATGGTGCGAATGTGCTCTGCAAGACCGGCGGCCTGCCGCAAGTCATTCACCGGGACCAGGGCACAGAATTCCTCGCCGCCAGAGCGCGCAAACAGGCCCTGATGCTTGATGCCGGATTTTATGATAACGGAATGAACCATGGATGCGAAGGTAGACAGCACCGTATCGCCAGCCTGATGGCCAAAGGTGTCGTTGATGCTTTTGAAGTGATCAAGGTCAAACACCATCAGGCAGAGCAATGTGTTCTTGTCTGTTTTTTCCTTGAGATTTTCCATGGGCTCGATCAGACCGCGCGGGTTGAGGGTGCCGGTCAGGGGATGTGTGAGAGAGATCTTTTTCAGTTTGTTTTGGCTTCTGTCCATGATGATTTTGGCGAGATGCACTATGGTTGACA
>CAJYRE010000021.1 GCA_913776675.1 Rhizobiaceae bacterium | reverse complement strand
GCTCCACATCCATGCACTGATGCAAAATACGAACAATATCAACGGTATCCTGATTAACAATTTGATAGAAAATCACATGTACACCAGCACGGCGGCGGCGATAACCTTGCCTGATCCATGATACATCCTCCCCTGCTACGGGAAAGGCTGCAATCTCTTCCAACCTGTCAAACAATTGCTGGAGATAGGATTCTGCTCCGCAGCAGGGCGAAGGCGATAGCCTTACACAGGATCAGACCGGATTGCGCAAGGAGCGTATAAACGCTTTTCGGTCCAAAACACGCGCAGGACCGCTTTTTTCACCGTCGCTCAACGCCTGCCGCAGGGCATTGAGCTTGCTTTGCTCCTGCTCCAGCAAGCGCAAGCCTGCCTCGACAACATCCTGTACGGATGTATACCGACCACTTTCAATCTGCCGATCAATGAAAGTGCCGGACTGATCACTGAGCGCTATTTCAACAGGTTTTGTCATCGCACCGACCTCATCCACACTTTGAAATATAAGCTAGTCGAGTGAGAACTGCAACGACACACCGGGCCAAGCACATCCGCTTGGCCCGGTGTGTGATCAACCCGCAATCTTGGAGAAATCCGCAACCGTGGCCGTGGCTTCACGAATGGCCTTCAACAGCGCCAAACGATTGGCGCGGATGGCGTTATCCTCGTCATTGACCAGCACGTCTTCGAAGAACTTGTCCACCGGCGCACGCAGGGTGGAAAGCGCTTGCATGGCGGAGCGGAAATCTTCCTTGGCAACCGCCTCGCTGGCCGCTTTGGTGGCCTCGGTGACAGCGGCAAACAGCGCCTTTTCCGCATCCAGCTTCAACAGCGCATCCGAGACGCCATCGGCCACAACCGTGCCCTTCTTTTCCTCAGCCGCCAGAAGCTGGGTGGCGCGCTTGGTGCCTGCCAGCAGGTTCTTGCCATCTTCCGAGGTGATGAAGGCGGTCAAAGCTTCGGCTCGGCGGGCAACCATCAGCAGATCATCGGCCTCAGGTGTCAGCACGGCATCGATGATGTCGTGGCGGGCACCTTGATCGCGCAAGTAGACCTTTAGGCGGTCGTGAAAGAAGGAGAGAAGGTCAGAAAGTGAATCTTCTCGCCTTCTGTTTTCATTTTGCGAGAAAGTGACTTGATCAAATTCAGTCAGTCTAGAAATCTGACTGGCTATATTATCCGTTGTAAGCCCGTCAGTTAATTTCCCTAAATTTATAGGAATCTCTCTATATGAATTGAACGCAGACAGAATTATTTCATTCATCTGCAATCTGATGCCCTTCTCCAGTAAAATCCGCACCACACCCAAAGCCGCACGACGCAGCGCAAACGGGTCTTTCGAGCCTGTTGGCTTTTCATCAATCGCCCAGAACCCAACCAGCGTATCCAGCTTATCGGCCAGCGCCACGGCGATCGCTACTTTATCAGACGGCAGGCGGTCGGATGGGCCTTGCGGCTTGTAATGATCCTCAATGGCGGCAGCGACGCTTTCGTGCTCACCTTGCAGCGTGGCGTATTTGCGGCCCATCAGGCCTTGCAATTCGGGGAATTCGCCAACCGCTTCGGTGCGCAGATCGGCCTTGGCCAACACCACGGCGCGGTCTACGAGGGCCTCATCGGCACCAACAATCGGAGCGAGAACCTTGGCGAGAGCGCGGATGCGGGCGACGCGCTCGCCTTGGGTTCCGAGCTTGGCGTGGAAGGTCACATTCAGCGCATCCAGCTTGGCCATGCGCTGGTCGAGTGGCTTTTTCAGATCCAGATTGAACTTGGAAGCCGAGGCTTCCAGCGTTTCCAGATCGGGCAGATTGCCCTGGTCGCGCTTCCAGAAATGCAGGGCATCGGACAGGCGGGCGCGCACGACCTTGCCATTACCATGCATGATTTCCTTGCCACCATCATGGGCGGCAATGTTGGAAATCAGGATGAAATGGTTGGACAGTTTTTCTGCCTCGCCAGTCGGGCGGCAGACAAAACACTTCTGGTTGGTCTTGATGGTCAGGCGGATGATTTCAGCCGGAATCGACAGATAATCGGCCTCAAACGTGCCCAGCAGCACTTGCGGATATTCCACCAGACCGGAGACTTCTTCCAGCAGGCCCTCGTCTTCCACCAGTTCCAAGCCGTTGGCAAAGGCAATGTCGCGGGCGTCGTGCAGTATCATATCCTTGCGGCGCTCGGCATCCAGAACCACCTTGGCCTTGGCAAGGCTTGCCGCATAATCATCAAAGCGCTTGACGGTGATCGCCTCTGGCGCATGGAAACGGTGGCCGTAGGTGATGTTGGAGGCAACAATGCCGTCGATCTCAAACGGAATCACCGCCACTTCGTCATGCTCGGAGCCAAAGGTGCAGACGATGGATTGCAGCGGACGCACCCAGCGCAGGCTTTCCGACCCCTTGCCCTCAATGCCGCCAAAGCGCGAGCCTTTGGGCATGGAAGCCGCGCCAGAGCGCATGGATTTTGGCCATGGGAAGCTGCGGATAATGCCCGGCATGACCTCGGTGATGATCTCTTCGGCACTGCGGCCCGGCTTATCGATATAGGCGACGTAGAAATCACCCTTTTTCGGATCACTCTTGACC
>CAJYRE010000020.1 GCA_913776675.1 Rhizobiaceae bacterium | reverse complement strand
AGCATCCCTTCTTCCAGCAGTTGAATGTGTTGACGGCAGATGATGTGGTTCATTACGAGCAAATTTTGCAGCGCCTGCAAAGTCGTGGCAAGCCCATGCCGACGGAAGAAGAGCAGCGGGCCATGATCCGCCTGAGCTTCAATTATGTTGAGCCGCGCTATCGTCTTGGTATTCTCACCAACGAGGTGATGGATAAGATTGTCAGTTCCCGTGATCGGTTCCATGATAATCTGACAGCAGAATTGCGCCATAGCATTGAACGGTATGATCCTCATCGCTACATGGCCTCTGCGACCTTGCGCGAAAACATCATTTTCGGAAAACTGGTGCAGCGCAATCCGGATGCCTTGACCAAATTCCGTGAAATTGCGGCCCGACTGTCGCGTGAAAAGGGTCTGTCCGACAGATTCCTGGCACTAGGGCTGGAGTTTGATGTGGGCAGCGGCGGCCGCCGCCTGACCATTGCCCAGCGTCATAAGCTCAATTTGGCCCGTGCGCTGGTGCGCAGGTGTGACTATTATGTCTTTAATAAGGCTCTTCCGGGTCTGGATCGTCGTGCGCAGGAAGAAATTGTGCGAGATGTGCTTGCATTTTTGCGCGAGCAGGACAATGATCCAACGATCATGTGGGTGTTGTCGAACACAGCATTGTCAAAAAACTTTGATCGTGTTGTGATATTCGACGCTGGCTCAGTGGTCGCGGACGGTTCGTACGAGACTCTTGAGAAAGAAAATGGTATCTTCAGGACGTTGGTGGCATAAATTTTGATGCCACTCGCACAGAGGAACGGTGGCAAGCATGTTACTGAGAGACGAAGTGCAGCTTTTGCGGAATGTGCCTTACTTCAAGCATGTTGATCCATGCAAATTGAAGCTGTTGGCTTTTGCGTCGCAGCGGGTGACCTATAATTCTGGCGATGACTTGTTCCGTCAGGGAGACCCCGGAGATTCTGCCTACGTCATTCTCGATGGTAATGTCGATCTTCTTGCCGAATTCCCCGGTGGGGAAACAAAAATGGGTGAGGCGAAATCCAAATCCATTATTGGTGAAATGTCTCTTTTGTGCGATGGCCCCAGAACAGTGACAGCTCGCGCCGCCAATCAGGTTGATGCCCTGCGGATTGGCAAGGAATGCCTTGCCAAAGTTATGTCGGATAGCCCCCGAATGAGCTTTGAAATCAGCCGAGCCTTGGCGGAACGTCTGAGATCAGCTACATCCGAACTGGACAACAGCCGTCTCAAACAATTCGACCCTGCGTAAATTTGCGTTGCTTTTCATAGTGGTTTTCGCCTTTTTTAAGGCGGGCATTTAAGGCAATCGCGGGCATGATGTGTAAATTGTCATCATGCCTTGCGGCGATAGAGAAAGTAACGATCTTTTTCCACATGGGGCAGCATGGGCAGAGGTTCAAGCTTTTCGTGTTCCAGAGGCAGGCCGCATAGGGCAATGGCATCAACAGCCAGCATGCCCGCCACCATATCCGGCAGCCATGTCAGGGTTATTGCATCCTTCTCAGGATAACCGGTGCCAATATCGGCATGCACCAGAGCCGCGTTGGCACCGATAAAGGGCAGGCCTTCCTGTGCAATTTCTCCCAAAACCAGATCGTCTTCAGCCGGGATGGAGCTTTTGTGCGCGCCCAATTGCCGATCAAAGGCAATGATACGATGATGGGGAAAATTCTCTCGCAAATGGCTATAGGTCCGGCCATTGCCGAGGCCGATTTCCAGAATCGGCCCATCCAGCAGGGGGTAATGATCACGGATATGATTGAGCAGATCGCGCTGTGCGCTCATGCGGTTGATAAAGCTATCGAGACGGCTCATGCGATTATGCCTTAATCACGGTTTGGCCAGCAATCTGGCGACGGGCGAAGGTGTTGCGGGTATCGACAATCAGCGGGCACCAATCGGCCAATGCCTGATAATCCACGGTGTCATGGTCGGTGGCAATCAGCACCACGTCGAAGGATGACAGGGTTTGCTGATCCCACTCGACACTGCGACGGCCCTTGAGGTGGCTGTATTCCCGCGTTTTGGGAATTTCAGCAATGAAGGGATCGTGGTAGGAAACTTCGGCTCCCCGCTCCAACAGCAGTTCCATCAAACGGAGCGATGGACTTTCCCGAATATCGGGCACGTTTTTCTTGTAGGCCAGCCCCAGAACCAGCACTCTTGAACGGCTCAAGGCCTTGCCAGCCTTGCGATCCAGCGCTTCGGCCAGCTTTTCCACCACATGATGGGGCATGGCGGTGTTGATCTCGCCAGCCAGTTCGATAAAGCGGGTTGGCTGGTCAAACTCACGCGATTTCCAGGTCAGATAGAAGGGATCAATCGGGATGCAATGCCCGCCCAGACCGGGGCCGGGATAAAAAGGCATGTAACCAAACGGCTTGGTTTTGGCCGCATCAATCACTTCCCACACATCAATGCCCATGGCGTCGTAAACCACCTTCAGCTCATTGACGAGCGCAATGTTGACGGCACGAAAAATGTTTTCGGTCAGCTTCACGGCTTCCGCTGTGGCGGTGGAGGAGACCGGCACAATGGTTTTGACCACGGCTCCATAGAAAGCGGCCATCATCTCCGAGGCGGCCAGTCCGTCTCCGGCAATCACTTTGGGAATGGTCGAGGTTTCAAAATCCCGGTTGCCGGGATCTTCCCGCTCCGGTGAAAAACCAAGGAAGAAATGCTCGCCTGCGCGCAGTTCCGACGTTTCCAGAATCGGTTTGACCACCTCTTCCGTGGTGCCGGGATAGGTGGTTGATTCCAGCACAATCAACTGGCCGGGGCGCAGCGAACGGCTAATTTGCCGACAGGTGTTCTCCACATACGACAGATCGGGATCACGATGACGTGTGAGCGGTGTTGGCACGCAAATGGCAATCACATCATAGTCGGCCAGTTGCAAAAAATCCGTGGTGGCGTTGAAACGGCCCGCCTCACATTCGCCCCTGAGAATGGCGTCGGGCACGGCCTCAATATAGCTTTTGCGTGCATCGATGGCATCAATCTTGCTGGCATCAATATCAAAACCCATCACTGTAAAGCCAGCGCGGGCAATGCTCATGGCCAGCGGCAAACCGACATAGCCAAGTCCGATCACGGCCGCTTTGGCGCGTTTGGACCGAATGGCAGACAGCAATTCGGCTGCAATGGGGTGATGGGACATGGCGGGATCAAACTCCGTAACGCTTTTCGGATGTGCTTCAGTTGCGGTGGCCGTGGGCGGATGTCAAGGGTGGTGCAGAATGTTGATCCGGCGTGATGATGAAAAAATCTCTTTGCCAGTCACAGCAAAATTCCCATCTGCCCCTTGCAACAGCCACAAGACTGCGCACATTGCGCTGATGAAGATTGCGTTTTATGCCCCGCTGAAATCCCCCACCCATCCGGTGCCGTCTGGAGATCGGCTGATGGCCCGGCTTTTGCTGCGGGCCTTGGCGCTGGCCGGGCATGATGTGACGCTGGCCTCCGATGTGCGCAGTTTTCATGGCCATGCTGATGTGGCCATGCCAGACGTGCAGCAACAGGCCGCAACAGAGGTGGAGCGCCTGTCACGGCTTTATGCGCAAGATGGTAAGCCCGATGTGTGGTTTTGTTATCATCCCTATTATAAGGCACCGGATTGGCTTGGGCCGATCCTATGTCAGCGTTTTGACATCCCCTATGTCACGGCAGAGGCCTCCTATTCCAAACGGCGCAATCTGGGTGTCTGGGCTGAATTTCAGGCGCAATTGCTGCACAATATCCAAACGGCAGCCCTGAATCTGTGTTTGACCGAGCGGGATTTTCAGGGTCTCGCAGCGGTGGCTCCACAGGCACGGCTCGCCCGGCTTGTGCCTTTTATTGATGCAGAGCCGTTTTGGGCACAGCAGCCGATGCCGCAGCACGGTGTGCTGGTCACCGTGGCCATGATGCGCGCGGGCGACAAATTGAGCAGTTATACGGCCCTTGCGCAGGCACTGACCCGACTGATGCATTTGCCCTGGCGTTTGCGTGTGGTGGGTGACGGGCCGTGCCATGATGCCGTGCGGGCCCTGTTTGCCGATTTTGCACCAGATCGGATTGAATGGCTGGGCCAGAAGCCCCCAGAGGCCGTGGCAGAAATATTATCAACGGCCAGCCTCTATGTATGGCCCGGCCATGGCGAGGCTTATGGTCTGGCCTATCTGGAAGCACAGGCCATGGGCTTGCCGGTGGTGGCGGAAGCAGTGGCCGGCAAGCCCATGGCCTGTGCTTCCAGATAGGCCAGACCATAA
>CAJYRE010000019.1 GCA_913776675.1 Rhizobiaceae bacterium | reverse complement strand
CATGATGCCCGCTGGTAATGTCGCGCTAATATCGCCAGTTTTTTTCCGAACCTGATAAAAAGCGTCCTTCACTTCGGCGGCACTGGTGTCGCCTTTGATGTTAATGGTGGTGACCGAACTGCCAGCCCGCGTGTAGGATTTTATATAATCCAGATGCGGCACTTCCTGCAATTTTCGCTCAATTTTATTAACCACCTGATCCTGCATATCTTTCAAGGAGGCACCGGGCCAGGCGGTCTGAATCACCATCGTGCGAAACGTAAAATCAGGATCCTCTTTTTGCCCCATATTGGCCAGGCCCATGATGCCTGCCACAACAATCAGTCCAAACAGAAAACGTGCAATGCTGGGATGCGCAATCGACCAACGGGAAAGGTTGAAACGCTTTTGAGTATCAGCAGAACCGGCCATGAAATTCTCCTTACCCTCAATTCATCGCTTTGAAAGGCGCGGCGGCACCATCCATAACGGCAACTTTCATGCCCTTGGCCATGAATTGCGTACCAGCAGCCACGATCACATCGCCCTCACTGACCCCCTTCGTGACATGCACGCCCTTGGCAGAGAATGCCCCCAGCGTCACGGGCTGCATTCTGACCTCACCTGAGGCCGGATTAACCACCCACACCACGGATTGATCATCCACCTTTGCAAGCGCTGCCAAGGGAAGCTCAAAGCCCGGCTGGGCACCCTCGCCTTCGGCTTCAATCGTGGCTGTCATGCCAAGCAAGACGTTGGAATTTTGCGGCAGACTGACGCGCATATCATAGGTGCGGGACTGGGCATTGGCGCTGCCCGCCACTTCACGCACCGTTCCGTGCAAGATGAGGCCATCATTGGCCCAAAAGCGTGCTGTCACACTCTTACCCACCTTGAATTGACCAATATCCGTTTCAGGAACAGCAACCAGAACTTCTTTTTCACCATCCAGAGCAATGGTCATGACAGGTGATCCGGCGGCAACAACCTGACCCGGCTCACCGCTCACCTGTGTCACAATCCCGGCAACAGTCGAATGAAGTTCGGTATAGGAAAGCTGATTTTTGGCCTGATCAAGAGCTGTAACGGCAACCTTGCGTGATGCAGTCGCCTGATCATAGGCCAGCGTGCGCTGATCAAGCTCTGATTTTGAAACAACATTTTGCGCGAAAAGAGATTGGGCACGCTTGAGATTGAGAGCATAGGTATCGACTTGCCGGGTGGCCGAATCCAGATCCGCCTCTGCCTTGGCAACCGCCAATGCATAATCTGCCGTATCCAGACGCGCAATCAAGTCACCAACCGCCACATGCTGACCAACATCCACTTTGCGCTGCACAATCTTGCCCGCCACCCGAAACGAGAGGCTCACATCATAACGCGCCTTGACAACCCCGGAATAACTGAAAATTTTTCCGTTTTGCGCAGCCGTGACACGCACCGTCTTGACCGGTCTCACCTCCTCCGGTGAGCTTGTCTTTTGTTCTTGCGAGCAACCAGTCGTAGCCACAATGGCAAAACCTGCAAACGCCAGAAAAGTAAGGCGACGAACCATGATCCATTCCTCAGTAACGACCACCCCTCATCGGGGCTTGTCTAACGCGCCATATTTCAGGCTATGAATTGCGAATTGAACCAACTCCCAAACGGATGGCTCACGACTGTCTCCAGTAAATTGCGCGACAAGAACAGGATGCGACAATTGAGCGATACATGCGCAAAAACAACGCGCGGCAACATTCTCATCCTGTTCGGGAAATTCCCCGGCATCAATACCTTGTCGAATGGCCGATTTTAACAATAGCTGTATTTTATCCATGTATGTTTCAACAACAGGCCAGTGCTGCTCCATGGCAACAACAACCATTTCATGGACTTTCTTGTCTGACGTCATCATTTCAAATGTATATTTATGATTTGATTCCGCATATAAATGCAGTTTTTCACACGCAGATAATTTTTGATTAAAAATATTGACGAACGATCGATACATATCATCAAGCATTCTCTCCGCCAAAGCTTGATGGATGGCCGATTTTGATGGAAAAAATCGATAGATATTGGCGGATGACATACCAAGGTCGCGCGCAATATCGGCAACATTGGTTTTTGTGTAGCCGTAATGTCGGAACAGACGTTCTGCACTCTCCAGAATGCGATCTATATTTTCCTGCCGCACAAGATCGGCTGCGACTTCAGCTTGCTTGACCACTCAAATTTCCTAACGACTGACGATTTTATTATTTCGTCAGTCGTAATTTATCTAATGAAAAATGTCAATGGATCGACCGCATCCTTCACGCAAAGAAGCTGCACACAGACAATGATGTGAGGAAAAGGCCAGAGCCAGGGGCCACAAAGCTGAAATTGAGAGCATTGAGCTGAGAAAAGCGCAGAGTGGCTTTCCGCACAGAAATGCATAAAAACAGAAACGGGCTAAAGCCTTTAAACTTCAAATTGGACAAGACAAACTCTGATCCGAACAGAAAAACGGTTCAGCGATCAATCAGCCTGTCGGACGGCGCAACATTTTCCTTTAAATCCACACCGGAAAGTTTCAGACGAAGCGCTTCTTTGGTGAGCCAGGCTATTTTTTCGGCCGCCAATTCATAGCTCAAGCCATCATCATGAATATTGGAAATGCAATTCCGCTCACTGTCACGGCGTCCAAGCTTGGGTGCAAAGGTCATGTAAGCGCCCAAACTGTCCGGCACGCTCAAACCGGGCCGCTCTCCCACCAGCACAATGGCCACTTGCGCCCCAAAGGCCGCCGCGGCCTCATCGCCAAAAGCCACGCGCGCCTGCTGCCCAAGAATAACCGGCGCAATGGAAAATCCGCCCAGCCGACGCATGGTTGCCTTGCAAACGGCCGCAGCATGCCGCTGCACCGCCGCAGCCGAAAGACCATCGGCAATCACAAAAACAATATCATAACTCTCCGTCGCTGATGGCAGATCGACGGGGTCTGGACGGCGCCCCAGATCCGGGCGCGTCAGATAGGTTGCCCGATCTTTGGCAAGTGATTTTATCAACAGCGTCCGGGTGGGAGCAAGTTCAGCAGCCAGCGCCGTAAAATCCACCTCGCCATGCACCGCATCCCGGGCGCGAGCATGGGCCAGTTGAAACTCCAGAACCGATTGGGTGGTCATGGCATCGCCTGTACGACCAATGCCAATGCGTGCCCGCGTGGCATTGCGAAACCGTGCAAAAGGGTCAAAATCAACTGCGTTGGTCATGCCGAGGCCTTATAGGATAAAAGATTGCGCGCAAACGCATTGGATTGCTGTGGCGGAGCGAGGCGCCCCAGCCGATCAATCAAGCCCATACGCTTCAGCCATGCTTCAAATTCCGGTGCCGGCGAGCGATTGAACTGATGGCGCAGACCGACAATATCGTGATAGGACAGGCTCTGATAATTCAGCATCACATCATCTGCACCCGGAACGGCGATGAGGAAATTCACGCCGGCCACCGTTAAAAGAACCATCAGGTTATCCATATCATCCTGATCGGCCTCGGCGTGATTGGTATAGCAGACATCCACACCCATCGGTACGCCCAGCAGTTTTCCGCAAAAATGATCCTCAAGACCGGCGCGAATGATCTGCTTGGCATCATAGAGATATTCCGGCCCGATAAAGCCAACCACCGTATTCACCAGCAAGGGTTTCACATGGCGCGCAACGGCATAAGCGCGCGCCTCAAGCGTCTGCTGATCGACACCATGATGCGCGTCGGCGGATAGAGCGCTGCCCTGCCCCGTTTCCAGATACATGACATGATCGCCGACAGTGCCGCGTTTCAAGGACAAGGCCGCCTCACGCCCCTCGCGCAGCACCGCAAGATCAACCCCGAAACCCTGATTGGCAGCCTGCGTTCCCGCAACAGATTGAAACACCAGATCCAAAGGTGCCCCGGCTTCTATGGCCTGAATAGATGTCGTGACATGGGTCAACACACAGGATTGGGTGGGAATTTCAAATCGCTCCCGCAACCGATCAAACAAATGCATCAGGCGCACACAGGCATCCAGATTATCGGTGGCCGGATTGATGCCAATCACGGCATC
>CAJYRE010000018.1 GCA_913776675.1 Rhizobiaceae bacterium | reverse complement strand
GCGGCATGAACACACAGAGACGGCCATCACGCGGCTCTACAGTCATGGCGGTGCGCACCGCCCCGAAAATGGCCCCGGCAGAGCCGGATATGTTTTGCTCGTTGCGGTCCTGCTGCGCGTCATTGGGCTTGCGGGAGGCCTCAGAGAGGGCGCGGCCCGTTTTGTCGCTCTCACCGCCATAGTCTGGCAATGGCGGGCGTGGCAGCGATGGGTCTGCCATGTGGATATAGGGATATTGTGATGGCGGAACATAGGGCAGGGTGCCCAGCGGAATGCGAAAGCCAATCGGACTATCGCCGGGGATCAGGAAAATCTTGCCGCGCCGGGTGCGCCAGCGCTCACTGACCCAGCGGCGTCCGCTGGCCTGCGCATTCCATGCCTGCACCGGCAGAATATAGCCAGTGGGAATGGTCAGACCCCGTTCAAACACCTTGGCAATACGGGCCCGCTCCTCCGCGCTTTCCAGCTTGGAATTGGAGGGATCAACATTGTCCGGCAGGCTGCCTTCCTTGATGATCCATTCTGCGGGGTCTTCATAGGCGGGCATCAGCATATCTGGCGTAATATCCAACTCTCTGGCAATGCCTGCCAGCAGGGCTTCGGCCTCGACATGGGTAACGCGGGTATTTTGATGTTCTGCGGCAATCAGATCAGGATCACGCCAGATGGGCTTGCCGTCCTTGCGCCAATAGAGTGAAAAGGTCCAGCGCGGCAGGCTTTCACCGGGATACCACTTGCCTTGGCCATAATGCAGAAAACCGCCGGGGGCGAATTTTTCCCGCAACCTGCGGATCAACCGATCGGCCTTGTCGCGCTTGGTCGGCCCAACCGCTTCGGTGTTCCACTCGGGCGATTGGAAATCATCAATCGAGACAAAGGTGGGTTCCCCACCCATGGTCAGGCGTACATCATGGGCCTTTAAGTCGGCATCAACCTTCAGGCCAAGGGCGTTGAGCGCTTCCCAGCTCTCATCGGAAAATGGCTTGGTGATGCGGGGATGTTCCGCAACGCGCTTCACCTCCATGGCAAAGTCAAACTCGGTCTTGGCCTCGCCAAAATAGCCACCGGAAATGGGCGCTGCATTTTTATAATGGGGTGCTGCGGCCAGCGGAATATGGCTTTCACCGGTCAACAGACCCGAGGTGGGGTCCAGACCAATCCAGCCTGCGCCGGGAATATAGGCCTCTGCCCAAGCGTGCAGATCGGTAAAATCCACATCGGTGCCAGAGGGGCCATCCAGCGCCTGCAAATCCGGCTTGAGTTGAATGAGATAGCCAGAGACAAACCGGGCCGCAATGCCCAGATGGCGTAGCACTTGCACCAGCAACCAACTTGTATCCCGACAGGAGCCTTTGGCCAAGGTCAGCGTTTCTTCCGGGGTCTGCACACCCGGTTCCATGCGGATCACATAGCCGATTTGCTGTTGCAGCCGGGCATTGATGCCGACAATCATATCCACTGTGCCCTGGCCATGGGTCTGGTCAAGGCTGTTCAGAAAGGTGCTCAGGGCAGGGCCTGCGGGTTCTGGCTTTTTATAGATCGCCAGATCGGCGTCGATGTCTTGCGGATAGGAAAAGGGCCAGGTGACAGCTTCTTCTTCGGTGAAAAAGTCGAAGGGATTGTAGACCGTCATATCGGCCATCAGATCGACCTCGATCTTGAATTCCGTGACCGGATCAGGAAACACAAACCGGGCCAGATAATTGCCGTAGGGGTCTTGTTGCAGATTGACGAAATGGTTGTCTGGCGTCACTTTCAAGGAATGGCTGAGAACCTTGGTTCTCGAATGGGCGGCGGGTTTGAGCCGGATCACCTGTGGGCCGAGCCGCACCGGGTTATCGTACTTGTAATGGGTGAGATGATAAATGCTTGCCTTGATTGCCATGGAACCCCTTGTCCGGTGAGCCGGATCTATCGTCACGCTTGTTGGGTCTGATCTTGTGCAATGCACAGGCAGAAAGCAAGGCACAGTTGATGAATATCCGTCTTGTCATGGCCGCCATGAAAAAAGCCGCCCGGTTGGGCGGCTTTGACATGATCGACATGCGTCTATGATTAGGCCCGGCCGAATTCATCCACCAGACGGATAATGTCATCCTCGCCCAGATAGGAGCCGGTTTGAATCTCGATCATTTCCAGCAGGATCTTGCCGGGATTGGCAAGTCGATGCACGGCCCCTTGCGGAATATAGATCGACTGATTTTCATGCAGCACAGTGACCTGATCATCAATTGTCACTTCCGCCGCACCCTTGACGCAAATCCAGTGTTCGGCCCGATGATGATGCTTCTGCAAGGACAATTTCTTGCCCGGATGCACGAACAGCCGCTTTACCTGAAAACGGTCGCCGTTCAGAATCGAGGTATATCCACCCCATGGGCGCAAGGAGGTTGGATGGGTTTCTGTCAGGTTGGCCGTGCTCTTGTCGGCGGCCAGCATTTTTACGAGATTGCCGACATCCTGTGCATTGTCGAGCCTGCCAACGAACACAGCATCTTCAGAGGCAATCACCGCCACACCATCCATGCCCTGCACGGCCATGTGGCTGTTGCGCGAAATAACCAGTGAATTGGTGGTGTTGTGAACGGTGGCATTGCCCTGCACGACATTGCCATTGTCATCGGCTGCTCCGATTTTCCACACGGCATCCCAACTGCCCATATCCGACCATTGAATGGCGGATGGTACCACGGCAGCGCGAGAGGTCTTTTCCATCACGGCATAATCAATGGAAATGGACGGCGCTTCGGCAAAGGCCTTGGCATCAAG
>CAJYRE010000017.1 GCA_913776675.1 Rhizobiaceae bacterium | reverse complement strand
GGTTGATGGTTGCGGTGCCCCTGTTGATCGCAATGCGGGCCGGATTGCTCAAGGCCACGGCAATGCCACGGGGTGCGGCAGAGAAGTTTTGCAGATCCACCGTGATCAGATTGTCATTTTGCGAGATGGTTGCTTTTCCGCTCAAGGGGGCCTTGTCATATGTCCCGGAGAGGCTGATGCCGGTTTGATTGCCTGTATGTGTCACATTCAAGGCCGGGCCTTCCACCATCGATGCGCCGCTTTCAATCCGTGCCGCCTTGATCACACCTTGTACGGACAGGGATTGCAGATTGCTGCTGTCGAGCTGAATGACCGATGCGCTGATGCTTGTGCTGCCAAACTGGAGGCTCCGGCCTTTGGCATCGATCTTCCCGGCGAGCTTGCCTTCGGCTTCGCTCAGAATCACGGAGCCCTTCATATCCCCAGCCGCTGTTTGTCCGCCCAGGGCTGCCAGCAGGCCCATATCCGGGAAATTGAAATCAACCGTGCCGCTGGGCAGGAAAGCATTGGAGAGGCGCAAAGCGCCCGTGAGATGATTCTCGCCAACCGTGACAGCCATATCCGGGACGGTGATCGTTCCTTCATTGGATGTCAGCTTGAGATTGGCATTGACAGGCTTGTTGTCCAGTGTGCCCTTGGCGGTCAGGGTTGCCGCAGGCACATTGCGCGACAGCGTTGCCTCCGTTTGCAGGGCAAAATCGGCGAGGGTGCGCCCTGCCAGTGTGGCTTTTGCAATCTTGATGGTGGCATTGGCCTGCAGGTCATCCAGCGGGCCTTTGGCCGCCACATCAAACGTGGCTTTGCCCGATGTGTTGGGTTGCAGAGCGGCAAGATCGTTCAGCGTACCGGAGGCCGTGGCCTTTAAAGTCTGTTGTTGCAAACTGACGCTGGCCTGCGCGGCAATCAGGTTGGAATCCACCGTGATGCTCGGCACATCCAGGCCATAGGTGGGTGAATAGCTGGCGCTCCCTGTCAGTTTCAACGGGCCTTTGAGTTTTGCGGCCATCGAATCGGGCAAGGCGGCAGAGGCTGCAAAGAGGGTAAAACTGGCTTTGGCCTGCTGATCGGCCAATCTATAGCGGGCTTCGATTGTGCCGCCCACGCCGGGGCTTTCAATCGTCAGAGGAGCGGCTGTGACGTCTTGCGGTGTGAGGACAAGAGGAGCCTTCAGCGTCAAAGGAGCCTGTATGGCGCGGGAAAGGTTGGCATCGTTAAACCGGGCTTGTCCCAGCGTGAGAACGGTCTCAATGGTGCCGCTGCGTTGCGCTAAATCCAGCGCCTTGGAGGTGGCGGCAAGGGTGATGGAGCCGAAGCTGCCTTGCGGCGCAGACAGGCTCTGTAGATTGGCGCGCACATTGAGTTTTGTGGCGGTGGCTGGCCCTGTCAGGCTCACATCAACGCCCGATATATGTGCCGCCAGCATGCCCTGATCGAGCGGCCAGTTGAAGGGTATGGCCCCGCTCTTGCCGGTGAGGGATGCTGTCAGATCATTGTTGCCGTTTGCATCATAAGTGCCGCTGGCCTTCAGCGAGAGGCTGTCGGTATCAATCGTGCCGCGCTGCACGGTGATTGCGCCGTTCGCATCAAAACGGGCGGCCATATCCATCTGGGTTTGCCCGGCAAACAAGGGGCGCAGATAGGGTGGCAGCAGGCTATCAAACGCACCGGAGCCGATGACGCTCACCGTCTGGCCTTTGGTATCGGCTGTATGGGTGGCGGTGACATTCAGCCGTGGTGTGCCATCGAGGTCGGCTTGCAGCAGCCCCTTCCACTGATCCAGCGGGCCATTGCCAGTCAGACGCACCGACAGGGCCGGATAGTCAGGCACTTGCAACAAATGCACCAGCATACCATCCTTTGGCTCTTTCAGCACGGCATTCAGATCCAGCCGATTCTGGGCGGGCGCATAGACCAGTTTGGCGCTGAGGGCTGCATCCGGCTGATCGGCTTTGTTCAACTGGATGTTGGCATCAATGGTGTTCTGGTTGGCGTTGACATTGCCTTGCAACGTCAAATGCTGATCGCTGCCCAGCAAGGCACTGCCCATATGAATGTCGGCTGCTGAAATCTGATCGATCTTGATGGCAATAGGCAGGGAAAAGCCGCTTTGCGCGCTTGATGTGTTTTGTGGCTCACTTGCTGTAGGCAAAGGTTTGCGGGCGATGCTGAACGATCCAATGGCAATCTGTGATGCCTCGAAACGCTTTGACAGCAAAGCCAAGGGTGACCATTCAACAGAGAGGTTCTGCGCGCTGGCGTAAACGCCATTGGCATCGGCCACAGTGAGGGAGCCGACTTTGAGGTCGCCGCTCAAAAGACCGCTGACCGTGTTGATTGTAATCTCTTGGCCCGGTTTGGAAATCGCCGATGCAATGAGATTGCTAACGAGCCGCGTTCCAGACTGCGTGGTTGCCGTGACGGTGAGGGCAATGGCCAGAACACCTGCCATCACACACAGGGCATAGATGCAATATCGGCCAAGTTTGGCGAGAATGATCTTGAAGAGGCCCATGTTGACTGTCACTTTCCGGCTTTACGCAATACTGTTGTGAGTTTCTATCGTGTGTGGATCAATGCTACGAAGATCAAATGGATCACACACTGAAGGATTTCCATCCCTTACAGCGCCGTGCGTTTTATCAAACGCACAAATGATACATTAGCGATGCATTCTGTTTAAATTATGCTTCTTTGCCTGCGCATTTCTACGGAGCGATTTTCTGATGGCGTACAAAGGAGACAAAATCTTTTAGGCTCATCTTTTCCAAAGTTTATAGGGTTGAACACGTTGCTCTGGAGGGTTTCAATCTCGCACGATGCTGTTTGGCAGGCTTTGGAAGGGATCCATGGCGGAGGTGGTCCATTAGCAGGAATGCCTTGCCTACCGGCGGTCAGAAGCTTTGCCCTATGCCAACATAGACACCATATTTGTCGCCGTTGGGATAGGGATTGAGCGGCAGCGCCACATCCAGGCGGATGGGGCCAAACGGTGTGCCATAGCGAAGGCCAAGACCCGCCCCCGCCTTGATGTCGGAGAAATCCGGCACATGGCCGCTGGACACGGTGCCGACATCCAGAAAGGGCACCAGACCGATACTATCGGTGATATTCACGCGCGCTTCCAGTGAGGCGGTGACATAGGACAGGCCACCCGTGGCCTTGCCGTCGTCGTTTCGCGGTGAAATGCCCTGATAGGCATAGCCCCGGACCGAGCCACCACCGCCGGAGAAAAACCGCCGTGTGGCCGGAATATCGACCAGATCGCCTGTGCTGAACAAAGTGCCTGCTGCAAGTTTGCCCGCCAGAACCACGCTGTTTTCCATTCCCAGGCCATAATAGCCGGACACGGAGCCTTCGGCATTGGAAAAAGCCGCGCCGTTTCTGAATTCGTAGCTGGGGGCTGCGCTCAGGGTGGCGCGATACCCTTCCGTGGGGTTCAGCTTGTCGTCGCGCGTATCGCGGACATAATCGAGAGGCACCGAAAATGTCAGATAATGATTGCGCCCGAAGGCATCATTGATGGTGGCATATTGCAGGCTAGTGGCTGCTGATACCGTATCTTTGTCCGTCAGGTCATAGCTATAGCCAAACCTGCCGGTGATGGTGTTGGCCTTGTAGGAATCGGTATTCAACGTTGCCGCTTTGATGCTGGCATCGAGTGTGCCGGACGGCAGCAGAAAACCGGGCTTGGTAAAGCTGATGCCTGCCGCATAATCCAGTTTTGATGCGCCGGAACTCTTGCCGAAACCGCCGACATTTCCTTCAATCCGCAAGGATTCAGCATGGCCAAACAGGTTGCGATGCCCCCAATAGCCTTGAACCCCGCCACCATCGATGGTGGAATAGGTGGCTCCCGCACCAAAATAGCGGAATTTCCCTTCGGATACTTTGATACTGACGGGAATGGCACCATTGGCATCCAGTTTGCTGGCGGGATCAATGGTGACACTGGAAAAGACCCCCAACTTGCGCAGGCGATCAGACGCTTTGCGCAGATCCTCTGGTGTGTAGGGTTGGCCGGCATTAAGGCGCGAATATTTGGTTATGAAACCGGGATCAACCGCTTTGGCACCGGAAATACTGACGGCACCAAGTGGAGCAACAGGGCCCGCCTCAATGCCGATGGTGATGGCAACCGTGTTGCTGGCATGATCGGCCACCACTTCGCGCTTTGAAATTTTGGCCAGAGGATGGCTTTCCGCCTTCAGATCATCCAGCATCTTGTTGGCGGCCTTGATAATCACCAAGGAACCGGCGGGTTTTCCCGGCACGAGATCGTACGTTGCGGGAT
>CAJYRE010000016.1 GCA_913776675.1 Rhizobiaceae bacterium | reverse complement strand
GGCCTTCCTTGCAGATGAAAAGCCGGAGATGACCCATGTAGTGCTGACAGGCCGCAATGCCAAGGAAGAATTGATCGAGATGGCCGATCTGGTGACGGAAATGGAGCAGGTGAAACATCCTTTCCGTTCCGGTATCAAGGCCCAGATTGGCGTTGAGTTTTAATGGCGCAGAGTTGGGTTTTCTGGGCATTTCTTTCGGCTGGATTTGCTGCACTGACCGCCATTTTTGGCAAAATCGGCGTGGCGGGTGTCAATTCCGATCTCGCAACGCTTATCCGCACGGTGATCATTCTTGTGGTGTTGTTTGGCATTGTCACCGCAACCGGCCAATGGCAGGCACCATCCACCATCAGTCCCAAGACATGGGTGTTTCTGGCGCTCTCCGGTCTTGCCACCGGCGCATCGTGGATTGCCTATTACCGTGCCTTGAAGCTTGGCAATGCTTCGCAGGTGGCACCCGTCGATAAATTGTCGATTGTGCTGGTGGTGATTTTCGGGGTGATTTTTCTGGGAGAGAAAGTCTCAGCCGTGCATTGGCTGGCCGTGCCGCTGATTGCGGCAGGCGCGATTATACTGGCGGTATTTTGACCGTAAAAACCGCCAGATCAGAGATCTGGCGGTTGGTTTGATGTTGGCAAGATCAAAGAACCAAACGGTATTTTGCAAACCCGTCTGTGCCATTGCCGGCATCTTCAATCTTCGCACCCTTGACCTGAGCGGCAAAGGCGCGGCCTTTCGGTCCGGTCTGGAAGGTGGCCGTGGTGCCGGGCAGGGCCGCAAATTTCCAGTTGCCGTCGGCTGACGGGTTGATGGTGCCTTGGGAAATAATGTAGCGCACAATCACATCGCGGTTGGTATCGGGGCCGACAAAGATCACCTTGTCGCTGGCAATTTCGGGGAAGTTGCCACCGCCACCTGCGCGATAATTGTTGGTGACAACCACAAATTTCTGAGCAGGATCAATTGGTTTTCCGTTAAAGCTCAGATTTTTGATTCGATTTGAGTTGGGGTTGATGGCCTTGCCATCCTTGTCATATTTCGCAGGCTCGGACAGATCGATCTCGTACGTGACGCCATCAATCACATCATAGTTATAGGATGGGAAATCCAGATTGAGCAGCGCCTCATCCTTGGAGCCGGGTTTGATCTGATTGAACATGCCAGCCGACATTTCCAGCCAGTTCTTGACCTGCGCGCCGGTAATCAGCACGGCCTGAACCGTGTTGGGGTAGAGATAGAGATCGGACACATTCTTGATGGCAATATCGCCTGCGGGAACGTCGGTGTAATAGTCTGCACCGCCACGTCCGCCAGCCTTGAAGGGGGCTGCGGCCGACAGCACCGGATAATCCTTGTACTTTGTCTCCTTCAGCATGTCCTTGATATACCAAGTCTGGGCGTTGGATACGATTTGCACGGACGGATCATCGGCCACCAGCGCGAAATAGGAATAGAGCGGTGCCGATGTTTTACCCACCGGGGTGCGCACATAGGTCAGCGTTGCTTCATGCTCGTCCTTGACGGCAGCCACAATGCGTGGCTCGTCCTTGGTGTCGGCAATGATCTTCTTGGCCTCGTCGCGGTGGTAAATCGGGCGAGCTTCGCAGGTGAAATCGACGATTTTCCAGCTTTTGCCATCTTTTTCCAGCATCAGGTCAATCAGACCCATGTGTGAGCCCCAGAAACCGCCCATGACGGCAGGCTTGCCCATCAATGTGCCTTTTACCGGGTCTGCACCCTTGATGCCGTCCCATGTTTTGGGACCGGGGAAAACCAGATGCTGGTGGCCAGTGAAAATGGCATCAATGCCATCCACGCCCGCCAGATAAAGCGATGCATTTTCCATCTTGTCGGTCTGGGTCGCGCCATCAATGCCGGAGTGCGAGAGGGCGATGATAATATCCGCACCTTGCTCTTTCATCACCGGCACCCAGGCGCGTGCTGCCTGAACGATGTCACGGGTCTGGGCCTTGCCTTCCAGGTGAGCGGCATCCCACAGCATGATTTGCGGTGGTACAAAGCCGATGAAGCCGACCTTGATGGTACTCTCTTTGCCTGCGCCATCCTTGATTTTCTTGTCGATAATGGTGAATGGCTTGAAGTAGAGCGCATCATTTTTCGGGTCAGACGCCAGTTGTCCCTTGGTCAGATTGGCGCAGACAATGGGAAAATTCGCGGCCGAGAGCGTGTTGAACATGAATTCAAGACCATAGTTGAATTCATGATTGCCCAAGGTACCGCATTCGTAGCCAAGCACATTCATGGCTTTCATAACGGGATGGACATCGCCAGCCTTGATGCCTTTTTTATAGGCCATGTAGTCGCCCATCGGGCTGCCTTGCAACAGGTCACCGTTGTCGATCAGCATGGAGTTGCCTGCTTCGGCTCGGATCGAATCAATCAGCGATGCTGTGCGCGCAAGACCCAATGTATCGTTCGGCTTGTCGGCATAATAATCATACGGCATCAGGTTGACGTGGATGTCAGTGGTTTCCATCAGGCGCAAATGGGCCTGATTTGCGCTTGCACGGGCCGCAAACGGGTGCAGAACAACCAATGCGCTGGCAGCCATAAAGCCACCCAGCAAGGAGCGGCGCGTGATGGGATGAAGGTCCGTGAGTTTATGAAAGTCAGAGAGAGATGACATGAAGGACTCCTGGCAAGCGTTATGATCGCAATCCAGTTGCCTTCCTATCATGACAGGTTGATGATACTGAACAGCAATCTCGCAAAACAACCACTGTTTTATTGCAAATGCCGCCACCCGTTTATATTCCTGCTGAGGCTGGGGGCGGCATCGCCAGTTATGTCAACGGCTCAGAACGGGTCTGACATCCTGATGATAATTGCGGAAATAGGCTGTTATCTTTGCGAGTGAATTGCTGTTGTGGTTAAATTGCACACCCAGCCGTCCTCCTCGGCTCCAGCGTACAACACCTTCCAGCAAGCCAAGATCATTGTTTTCAATCACAATCTTGCTGCCTGTTGCGGCGTTGAAGGATGTGTAAACTTCAAGCCCCAAGCCTGTTTGTGAAATGTCGATGATACGGCAATCCGCAATCTGCTTCATGTAGCGTACCGCGCTGTTGATACGGCAGCGGCGTCTTTCCGCAGTGCGTCCATTGGTTTTCAAATTTTGCTGGATTGCGTTGGCCATTTGGCTTTGCTTCCCCGTCCCATGGTTTA
>CAJYRE010000015.1 GCA_913776675.1 Rhizobiaceae bacterium | reverse complement strand
TGTCTCTTCTTTGACTTTCCCAACAACGCTTAGCTTTTCGGGCCGCCCTGGCAACATAGACCAGTCCATAACATTCTGGTTCGGGTCAGCGTCAATGACGCACACCAGCGCGCCCTGATCCGCAAGCTCCGTCGCTAACAGCGTTGCCGCAGTGGTTTTCCCCGCGCCACCCTTTGGTGAGCTGAAAGTGATAACCGGCATTTCCTTCTCCTTTATATATCTGATAGCTATCTAGTAGCTACCAGATATATAAAACGCACACAGTTAATTTGCAATTAAATTAACTGGTAGCTACTAGATACCTTAGGTGATTTGAAGAAACGGCCATTTGAGGGGAGGCGGCTCAAATCAGCACGTGATGGCGTCGGCATAAAAGATGGGGTATATGAAAAGAAGGCCGAAGCCTAAATGTACCCCCTTTTTCTACCCTCTTGTTTTGGGGGTAGAGGAGGGGGTGTTTTTATGTTTTATCTTTTAAATTGCTTAATGAAAAAAACAACATAGCGCCTAGGATCGCCTGACACCTCTTCCGCCATTTTCCAATTAAAAATAAAATCAATTACTTAAAGTCAGGTCTATCGCGTTCTGGACGCTGTTTGACCCACTGTAGTCTCTTCCTGCGACGCAACGGTGACAGTATCGCATTGAAAGCGAAAACTGGCTGTGGGTGAATCCGATAGAAAATTGAGAGCATCGTGCTGATTTGGATTTTCGCCACGATGCTCTCAAAGATTTCATTCAGGTATGACAGCACTGTCCGTTTTATTAAACGCACAAAGGACGCTGTAACATTTTAAAGTTGCTGCATCATTTTCTCCTTAAACCGATTTCGATTGAAGGAATTCTGCAGTAGATGCCTTAAAACTCTTCCCAGCTCTCCGTTTTAGCGGTTTGCAGTCCCATGGCGCGGGCCACTTGCGCCGCAATGCGTCGGGCTGGTGATGCCGTCGGGCGATGATTTTCGGTTACAGCGGCCGGTTTGCTGGCGGTCCAGTTCGATGCCATTTGTGGGTTCATCGCGGTATTTTGGCCGCCTGTGAGTTGGAACTGGCCGATCAATTGACGCAGCCGGACTGCCTCGGATGCCAAGGATGAGCTGGCCGCCGTTGATTGTTCCACCATGGCAGCATTTTGCTGAGTAACCTGATCCATCTGGTTGACGGCGGTATTCACTTCAGCCAATCCAACCGACTGTTCCCGCGAGGAGAGGGCAATGGCATCAAGTTGGGTATTGATGGTGATGACATGTGCTTCAATCGCTTTCAGTGCATCGCCGGTTGCCTGTACCAGTGTGACGCCATTGCTGACTTCCGTTTCAGAGTTACGGATAAGCTCCTTTATTTCTTTCGCGGCCTTTGCGGAACGCTGGGCCAATTCACGCACTTCCTGAGCAACAACCGCAAAGCCCTTGCCCGCTTCGCCGGCACGCGCTGCCTCAACACCTGCATTGAGCGCCAGAAGGTTGGTTTGGAAGGCAATTTCATCAATCACACTGATGATACTGGAAATTTGGCTTGAAGATTGTTCGATGCGCTGCATGGCGTGAACGGCATTCGAAACAACTTCGCCAGACTTGCGCGCTGATTGATTGGCTTCCACGGCCACAGCGCGTGCTTCTTCGGCGCGTTTTGAAGAGTTGGCAACATTGGTGGTAATTTGGTCGAGTGCAGCAGCCGTTTCTTCCAAGGAGGCTGCCTGTTGTTCGGTTCGTTTGGAAAGATCCTGTGCGGCTTCGCTGATTTCCCGCGATCCGCTGTCGATGGAACCGGTTGCATCGGCAACGGCACCCAATGTTTCACGCAGTTGTTCAACGGCTGCATTGAAATCGCTTCGCAGAGACTCGAAATCGGCAGCAAACGGTTTGTTCAAGCGGAAGGTGAGATCACCGCTTGCGAGATGTTGCAGACCATCTGCCAGACCTGAGGTGGCTTCTGACATTTCTTCTGCCCGCTTGCGGTCCATCTCGGCCACACGCGCCCGCTCTGCTTCGCTGGTGTTGCGAACCTCTTCTGCTTCTCGCTCAAGTTCACGCGCCCGCAGTCCATTGTCTTTGAATACCTGAACCGCTTTGGCCATGCTTCCCACCTCATCGCGGCGATCGGTACCCGCGACGTTTACAGACAGGTCGCCATCAGCCAGTGTCTTCATGGTGCTGGCCATGGCGCGGATCGGCATGACAAGCCAGGAGCGGATTGCAAAAAAGCCGATAACCAGAACAGCCAACAGGCCAGCCACAATGCCGCCAACCGTTATCATGGCTGTGTGTTGCGATCCTGTGCTCAAGGCATCACTTCTCTGCCCGGCTGAGGCAATGAGCGAATTCGCCACTTCGGTGAATTTGGGCGTTATAGCTTTGAATGCAGGCTGACAATTTTGCACAAATTCATTTTGCGCAAGCCTTACCTGTTCATCGGTGCTGCCT
Source organism: Rhizobiaceae bacterium (assembly GCA_913776675.1). GTDB lineage: Bacteria > Pseudomonadota > Alphaproteobacteria > Rhizobiales > Rhizobiaceae > Allorhizobium. The sequence goes on along the minus strand of CAJYRE010000015.1, from coordinate 3,249 downwards.
TCTTTGCCCAGTTTGACCGTGCTTGCACAGAGATTATCAACAATAGCCAAGCCGTTGGTTTTAATATCAACAAGGTCAATACGCCCTGGTGCGCCTGCGATTGCAGCATCCATGAATTTGATGAAGGATGTGCGTGATTTTTGGATTTCCTGTTCGGCAAGAGCATTGTCTGCATCAGAGCGCGCAATCGTCAACTCTGCAATGGCTGTGCGAATGCCTTGCAAGTTTCTGTTTGCTCGGGAAATGGCCGTGGCAGCCGCAGCATCATGGGTTAAAAGGTCGGTATAAGCATTGTCAATGCTGAGTATGCGTGTTCCTGCGTAACCTGCAACGCTGAGGGCAAAAATGCCAAACAGCGCCATGATGGTTAGAAATTTGCCAGTAATTGGTATGTTTTTCACGGCTTAGATCCCAGAGTGTTTCATTTCTGGGGCCATAATTCTTGACTTGGAACATAGTTCCTTTGCTGTTGATATTGTGCTTAATAATATATGTTTAAATTTCTTAAGTGTAATATTTTGGTTGTTTCATCTTATGCGATATACACCTATTGATCGAACAACTGCTTCAATAGCCTGTTTGCTGGGAGTGTTTATTGAGTTTAACGAGGACGTTTTCTTGTTTTGAGGAGAAAACCCATAAAAACAACAGTCATGGCGGCCATTGCAAACCAGGTGATGGCATATTGCAGATGGCTGTTGGGGAATTTGATCTGGGTGAGACCGCCCACGGGATAGGTTCCCTCGATAGCGTTTTTATCGGCATCGATAAAATAGGGTGCCACGTCTTTGATGCCACGCTTTGCAGCGATTGCTTCCACATCACGTGAATACCAACGATCAGCGTCTGGAACATTGGCGCGCAGAAATGTTCCGTTTGGTTCATTGATACGCAATAGGCCGGTGATGGTGACAGGGCCATTTGGTTGCCCGTCGGCACGGGTTGATGGCTCTTTTTTATCGAGAGGAACAAAACCACGGTTGATAAAGATATGATCGCCACCCTGTTTGGTCAGCGGTGTCAATACCCAATAACCTGGGCCAAGTTCCGTTGATGCATACACATAGGTTTCTTTGGTATGATCAAAAACGCCGGTGACGTCCACATGCCGATATTCGTCATCCGCACGGTTGACCTTGTTCCATTCGGATTTTGAGGGGGCGGGAGAGGGGGGGGCGTTCACGCGTGACTCAACACGCGCAATCAGCGCCTGTTTCCAACCGAGACGCTCTATCTGCCATATGCCGAGAGCAACAAAACATCCGCAGGCAATAAGCAGAAAAATCGACAGAATAACGGTGCGTTTAACGCTCTGTCCTGATCCGGAGGCGACGGTCATGATGGTCATCCTGGATAATCATCGGGCGATGCAGGACGCATCGCCCGAAAAACCGTATGAATTACGGCATGTTTCGCATGGTTTCGGCACCCATCGGCATCATATTGGTATTCAAATGATGCATGACCCAGAGTGAGCCGGAGAGGGCAATCACGACGATGATCACGGTGAAGATCAACGCCATAATGGTCCAGCCACCTTCAGACTTGGTGTTCATGTGCAGGAAGTAGATCATGTGAACCACGATCTGTACCGCACCAATGGCCATGACGGCACCAGCAAGAAGCGCCTTGTTTTCAATCGCACCTGTCATCACCATCCAGAACGGAATGGCGGTGAGGATGACCGACAGAATAAAGCCGGTCATATAGCTTTTCATGCTGCCATGGCTTGCCTGATGGCCGCCATGGTGGTGACCATGGTCGTGAGCGTGTGAATTCTGGCTCATCCGATGACTCCCAGCAGGTAAACGTAGGAAAATACGCCAATCCAGACCACGTCAAGGAAGTGCCAGAACATGGAGAGGCACATCAGGCGGCGCTGGTTGGCTTCATTAAGGCCATGCTTGTTCACCTGGACCATCAAAGTGATCAGCCAGATGATACCAAAGGTTACGTGCAAACCGTGCGTTCCAACCAGCGTGAAGAAGGCTGAAAGGAATGCGCTGCGGCTTGGGCCTGCGCCTTCATGGATCAGATGCATGAACTCGTAAAGTTCGAGATAGATAAACACGGCACCGAACAGGCCAGTGATGGCCAGCCAGGTCAGAGTTCCAGACTTGTTGTTCTTTTCCATCGACAGCATGGCAAAGCCATAGGTGATCGACGAGAACAGCAGCATGGCCGTGTTGAAGGCCACGATCTTGAGGTCGAACAAATCAGCCGGAGAAGGGCCGGCCGCATAATTGCGGCCAAGCACGGCGTAGGTTGCAAACAACATTGCAAAGATGAGGCAATCGCTCATCAGATACAGCCAGAACCCGAGGTTCGTGCTGCTTTCTGGATGATGGTCCTCGGTGAGGTAGAATTCCGGCGTTTCCGCCTTATAGCTTCTCGGATCCATCAGATCACCCCTTATTGCTCAGAAGAGCGGTGCGTGTGGCTTCGGTATTCACCACTTCTTCCGCAGAGATGTAATAATCACGGTTGTAGTTGAACGTATGGCCAATAGCGACAGCAACAATTGCAACAAACGAAGCAATAGCAAGCCACCACATGTACCAGATCATTCCGAAAGCAAACGCGACGCTCAAGCCGGAGAGGATCACGCCCGTGCCGGTATTCTTCGGCATATGGATAGGACGGAAGCCCAGCAGAGGACGGTGATAACCGCGCTTCTTCATGTCGTCCCATGCATCCGGATCGTGAATAACCGGCGTAAAGGCGAAGTTATAAGCAGGCGGTGGAGACGACGTAGACCATTCCAGGGTCCGACCATTCCATGGGTCACCAGTCAAATCGCGCAGTTTTTCGCGGTTCTTGATGCTGACGCCGATCTGCACGATGAACGAACCGATACCAGCGGCAATCAGGGCGGCACCAAAGGCTGCAATCACGAACCAGATCTGCAAGGATGGATCGTCAAATTCGCTCATGCGGCGGGTTACGCCCATCAGGCCGAGAACGTAGAGCGGCATGAAGGCGAAGTAGAAGCCGACAAACCAGAACCAGAACGACATTTTGCCCCAGAATGGATCGAGCTTGAAGCCAAATGCCTTCGGGAACCAGAAGTTGATGCCTGCGAACACACCAAACACCACGCCGCCGATGATCACGTTATGGAAGTGCGCGATCAGGAACAGTGAGTTGTGCAGAACAAAGTCAGCCGGTGGAACAGCAAGCAGAACGCCGGTCATACCACCGATTACGAAGGTTACCATGAAACCAACCGTCCAAAGCATAGGCACTTCG
>CAJYRE010000014.1 GCA_913776675.1 Rhizobiaceae bacterium | reverse complement strand
TGGCCTTCTTGGCCGCTCCGGATCGGGAAAATCCACACTGCTGCGCATTATTGCCGGGCTGATTCCGCCCTCATCCGGGCAGGCGCAAAGTTGCGGCAAGGATATTATTGGCCCGCCGGATGGCATTGCCATGGTGTTTCAGTCTTTTGCGCTGTTTCCATGGCTGACGGTTTTGCAAAACGTGGAACTGGGACTGGAAGCGCAAGGCATCAACAGCGCAGAGCGCCGCTCCCGCGCATTGGCCGCCATTGACTTGATTGGTCTTGATGGCTTTGAAAACGCATATCCTAAGGAATTGTCCGGCGGTATGCGTCAGCGCGTCGGTTTTGCCCGTGCGCTGGTGGTGCATCCCGATCTGATGTTGATGGATGAGCCATTTTCGGCGCTGGACGTGCTGACAGCCGAAACCCTGCGCACCGATATGATCGACCTTTGGATTGAAGGCCGCCTGCCCATCAAGTCGGTGTTGATTGTCACCCATAACATCGAAGAAGCGGTGCTGATGTGCGACCGCATTCTGGTGTTTTCGTCCAATCCGGGGCGTGTGGCATCGGAGCTGAAGGTGGATTTGCCGCATCCGCGCAACCGTCTTGATCCGGCTTTCCGGCAATTGGTGGATAGTATCTATGCGCAGATGACCAATCGGTCAGAGCCACGTCAGCCGGTGATGGAAGGCATCCATGGCACGGGCGTTGGCATGATTCTGGAGCATGTTTCCACCAACGTTCTGGCGGGTCTGATTGAGGCCATTGCCGGGCCTCATTATGATGGCAAGGCCGACCTTCCGGTTCTCGCCAGCGCCTTGCAAATGGGTACGGAAGAGCTGTTCCATCTGGGTGAAACCCTGCAGTTGCTGCGGTTTGCACATATGAGCGAAGGCGACCTCACCCTGACGGATATTGGCAAAAAATTCGCCCATATGGATACCGATGCCCGTAAAAAGCTGTTTGCGGAACATCTCGTGTCTTATGTGCCGATTATTGGCCTGATCCGCCGCGTTCTGGATGAGCGCCCCTCGCACACGGCCCCTGCGACCCGGTTCCGCACTGAGTTGGAAGATTATATGCAGGAAGAGCAGGCGGCTGAGACACTGAAAACGGTTGTGTCCTGGGCGCGTTATGCCGAGCTGTTCGCCTATGATGAAAAAGCGGAAATGTTCAGCCTGGAAAACCCGATTTAACAAAAAAATGCCGGAGGTTCACTCTGTCAAGGTGATCCTCCGGCTCATTTGACCTGAACAATTCAGGCTTTTTTGATCAGTTCGCCCATGCGGTTCCAGGCGTCGAGGCCGGCGATTTTATAGGCTTCGGCAAGGGTTGGGTAGTTGAAGGTGTTTTCAACGAAATATTCCACCGTGCCCTTCAGGTTCAGCACAGCCTGACCAATATGCACCAGTTCTGTTGCCCCTTCGCCCACGATATGCACGCCCAGCAAACGGCGGGTTTTGAGCGAGAAGATCATCTTCAACATGCCGCTATCCAGCCCCATGATGTGGCCGCGTGACGTTTCCCGGAAATGGGCAATGCCACATTCGTAAGGAATGTTGCGCTGCTTCACTTCTTCTTCGGAAAGGCCGCAGGTGGAAATTTCCGGCACGGCATAGATGCCATAGGGGAAATATTGCGGTGGTTCGCTGGAATGCGCCCCCACGGCATGGCGGGCTGCGATGCGTCCCTGTTCCATGGAGGTGGAGGCAAGGCTTGGAAAACCAACCACATCGCCTGCTGCGTAAATATTGGGTACCGATGTCTGGAATGTTTCAGGATTAACCTTCAGGCGGCCGCGGCTGTCGGCTTCCAGCCCGCAAGCGGCGAGATTGAGGGTATCGGTTGCCCCCACGCGGCCTGCGGCAAACAGCACCATTTCAGCGTTCAACACACGCCCGCTTTTCAGGGTAACACGGCATTTGCCATCTTCTTTTTCGACCTTTTCAGCCGATTGGCCGAAAATCAGCTTCATGTTGCGGTCGCGGAGCTGATAGGTGAAATCCTCAACAATTTCCTTGTCGATAAAATCCAGCATGCTGTCGCGGGGTTCTACAACAGTGACTTGCGTATCCAGCGCGCTGAAAATCGTGGCATATTCGATACCGATAACACCCGCGCCAATAACCACCATCGAGCGTGGAACATCCTTGATGTTGAGAATATCATCGCTGTCGAGGATTGTTTCGCCATCAAAGGGAATATGATCAGGCCGATGCGGACGGGTGCCGACGGCCAGCAAAATGGCGGCTGCGGTCACACGCGCCAGTTCACCATCATCCTTTTTAATTTCCAGCGTATTGGCATCGATGAATGTGGCCGTGCCGCGCATTTGCTGTACGCGGTTGCGGGAAAACTGATGTTCCAGCACATCCACTTCATGATCCAGCGTGATCAGCAAACGTCTGCGCAGGTCTGCGGCGCTGATTTCCTGTTTGACGCGATAGGAGCGACCATAAAAGCCACGCTCGCGCCAGCCCGTGAGATTGAGAGCCGTTTCGCGCAGTGTTTTCGATGGAATGGTGCCGGTGTGGACGGACACGCCGCCAACGCGGCGGCCGCGTTCAATCACCAGAACTGTCTTTGAGAGCTTTGCAGCCTGAATGGCGGCTCTGCGACCTGCGGGGCCGCTACCGATGACGACGAGATCGTATTGGTACATCGTGTATTCCTGTCTGGCGCTGACCCTGAAGCTTGTGCGGGTCGATGGGAAAGATCATATCGCGGGAATCTAACCGAATGGTTAGTTTACGCTGCGCTGCACATAAAACTAGCATTTTCCCCGTAAAATGTAAGGGTGCTTGCGGTTTCAAACGGTCTTCGTCCAGTTGAGAAAATGATTCAACTGCTTGCTGATTTGAATCCGAAACCTGCTTTAATGCTATTGTTTTCTTTGGTTTTTCGGTCTTAACATATTGCGTTGAAGCCAATCCCTAAACGCGGGTCAGATAATGCCTTCTTTTTCGTTCAATCCGCTCGTGGCAGGTCTTTCTGCGCCGCCAATACCCTCTGTTTTTGCCTGGGCGCAGGCCTATACCGGAAAAGCTGGCGGATTGATTGATCTGTCCCAGGCGGCTCCGGGGCATCCGCCGCATGCGGATTTGCTGCAGTGGCTGGCAGAGGCTGCCGGTTCGCCGCAGGCCTGTGGTTATGGGGCGATTGAGGGCGAATTGGGCTTGCGGCAAGCCTATTGCCAGCATCTTTCGGGTGTTTATGGTGCGGATTTTGTCCCTGAGCAGATCCAGATTACTTCTGGAG
>CAJYRE010000013.1 GCA_913776675.1 Rhizobiaceae bacterium | reverse complement strand
CAAATGTTGCTTTATAGGTATATTGCATGGTGCGGTTTTCCTTCTGAGTTTCCAGAGAGTTTGCCTTTCAAGGGGCTTGGCATCATTTGATGCCAAGCTGTTTCTTGATAAGGCCTACATAAAGCGGGGTCATTTCACCGGATTTTATCGTGGTCGATTTTCCGTTGAGCCTTTCCCGTTGTCTTCGAAAACCTCAAAATCCCAACCGTTGGATTTTGCTATTTTGCGAAGCTCTCTGAGAAGTTGGTCTCGCTTCATTTCATCTCCTTTCTTGAAACAATGTATCGCACATTTTTGTGCGCAGCGCAAGAGGGTGCGCACATTTTTGTGCGTTCCAATGAGGGGAGTTAAAATCCCCCTCTTAAACGGGCCCAGATCAAGCCATTCGGGCCGTGGCATTATTCTGATGTCACCGTTAATAGCTCAGACTAAGACGCGGATTTCTCTTGCGTTCACACCGGGAGCAAGCTATTTCTACAACCAAGGCGTATTCTAAGTAGGTCTCGACTACGAGAACCGAAATTTTGAGCCGATAACGACGAGCCAATATCCCCATGCGTAAAGGGGTGCACGGCTCGTCCGTGTCTCCTTGCGTTTATTTCCAAGGAGTAACCCATGAACTACAAAAAGAAAAAATACACTAATTTTCAAGTCGGCTTCGTTGCCGGCTGTGGCGCTTGTGCGCTCATCATCGCAATCGTGTTTGCGGTTGCGCCACTGCCAGAAGACCAACATTTTCTAGTGGTGATTTTCAAAATGCTCACTTTGTTATTTGTCAATGGCAGCAAAGCTTTGCCCAAGCAAAAGACATCCCGAAAACAGTCTAAACGTTGAAGCGCTTTTATCCTGCCGCCTTCATGGTTCCAGCGCTTCGGCGCTGGACACCACAAACGCCTCCAACTGGTGAGAGAAGCAAGAAGGCCCGCAAAAAACCGAAACCCTCTGTAGAGAGCAATGAATTTGCTCGGACGGTTTCATCGTCGCAATTCGCAGCCAAACCAGTTCTGCCGCGCCCGAACAAAAGAACAGTATTGCTGGGCTTCGCGCCCCGATAGAGCGAATGTGTCCCCACAAACAAAGGAGATACAAATGACTGACGAAGACAAAAACATTGCAGTAAATCAATTAGTTAAAGCCATGCAGCATGAGGCAGCCGACCTGCTTGAAAGACTTGATGTTGCAGCGGGGGATATGGAGCAGGGGCTTCGTAACGGCGCAGTAGGGGCCTTGCTTTCGGTAGATGAAAATTTGAAGCGCCTCGCTCCCCTGCTTTCGGCTGTAATGGTCATTCACCGCATCAGACCCCTCTGAAAATTTGCAGCCTATCCAAGCCCAAAGCCTCGGCATCATGCCGGGGCATTTTTGCCTCTCGATGAGCAGGGGAGGGGGGCTTTGCTGACGCCATCTATAAGGTTGATCCCGGTAAGGGGTGAAATGACATTCACATGGGTGACGCCGATTTCGGCCAGAAGCGGTCGCTATTGTGATCAAGTATCTCGCGGAGTAAAACAACTTCAGATGTATATTTCTTTTCCATGCGGGGAGATTGCTATAATGAATGAATTAACAAAATTGCACGATATCGTTATGCGTCTTTTATCAAATAAGAAAGAAGGACAATATTGGGACTTCAAGCAGAAACACCATAAAGACAAAGGTGAACTAATACATGATATTCTATGTCTGGCAAACGCCAAGCATGATGGCCCGCGCTACTTAATTTACGGCGTTTCGCCAGACAATTATAGCATATTGGGCGTCGATGATAGCGAGATGACGCGCACCCAAGCAGATATAATTAGTATCTTTAGCGATAATCAAAGCAAATTTGCATTTGGTCTATACCCGGATTTTCGTCTCGAGACGATTACAATTGATAAAAAAAGGGTCGATGTTCTAGTAATTGAGAATTGTTTTTACAAACCATATTTCGCGACGAACAAAATTGATTGTGTTCGGGCAAATAGCATTTATACCCGCGTGATGGATCGAAACACCCCAAAGGACAGCAGCGCAGCTCCTAACGAAATTGAATATATGTGGCAGGAACGGTTTGGATTAACACTGCCAGCCAAAGAAAAAGTAAAACGCTTCTTGTCTGACTATGGCAACTGGGAGCACTACACTTTAGAAGATGGGAACTCTTGCTGGTTTTATAAAACGTTTCCAGAGTTTACAGTTCAGATCGAAGACGCTGCCCGCATTTTAGGTTCAAGACAAGAATGGACGCGTGGCGAAATCAACCAAGACCTCAATTCTGCGTTTTATTATTCCGTCTATGTTCATCAGACCCGCCTCGCGCAAATCCACGCGGTTTGTTTTGATGATGGCAGAAAGGCAATGGTGGCTCCGGCTTGGAAACCGGCGTTGAGAGGACGCCTGTATTTTTATGAAAAAGATAGTCTGGCGCTAGAGATGCAAGCCTTCCATGTTGCGAACAATGGAGGCGTCGATCATTCAAAAAATCTGCGTCTTGGTCCATTACCCGATTCAGTAGCAAAGATAAGCATCGTTCCAGAAGCAGCGTCAGCGGTTCCGATACCTATCGCTAGCTGCGAATTGGTTGAGAAATTCTTGCAAAATTACGACTCAGAGAGATCACTTGACCCCATTCGTGAAGAGGTAATGCAATATCAAGTTTTCCTGCAAAACCAGTTTGCGTTCCATAAATGGTTATCGGATCAAAGCTGAGTTTTAAAGCGCGCAGACCTAAGTGTCATTTTGCCGTCAACGGTAACCGACCACTCTATGCCCGAACAGTCGGTAAATCACTCAGCCGTGTCGTGTAGCGGGGTGATCGCATATCTGCCTTGACCTCAAAGGGCCGCTTGAAGCCCTCGCTGGCAAGGATGACGGTTTTGCGGCCCCATCTGTCGTTCACCGCGTCCAGCGCCGCCGACAGTCTGCCAGCCTTTGCGTGGTCTTGCGCAAACAGATCGACAGGGGCCTGCTCTGCGGGTACCAAGTCATCAAGGATGATGCCCGCCTTGGTGTACGCATATCCATTGCCTGCCGGATCGCCTATCCATGCACGCTCTGCGCACGCCAGCGCCGCTTTGACAAGTGCGGTGGTGGCATTTGTGGGCGGTGATAGCGTGGCCGTGCGTGATGTGCTGTGGCGTGGCGTGTTGTTGTGCGGGTTGGTGTGATAAAAAACCTGCAAGTGCCCCGCAACAAGTCCGTGATTGCGCAGCTTTTCTGCGGCGCGGGTGGCATGGGCGGTGATCGCCTGTTGCAGATCGCTCAAAGAAGTCATGGGCGTGCCTGCCGATCTTGTCACTGCCATGCCCTTGCGGGTCGGCTCCACGTCCTGCAACTCAATGCAGGCGATGCCGCGCAGCTCGGCCACCGTGCGCTCCAGCACAACCGTGCCGATTTGGCGGGCAAGGGGCAGGGGCATATCTCGCAAAGCGGCCACGGTATGGATTCCGATCTCGCGCAATTTGGCTGCTGTCCTCGATCCCACGCCCCAAACCTCGGAAACATCCGTGCGCGCCATGGCAAACGCGGCAATGTCGCCCTGTGTCAGGTCGCAAATTCCACCAAACACCGGGTTTTTCTTGGCGAGGAAATTTGCAAACTTAGCCAGCGTCTTGGTTGGTCCTATCCCGACACAAGTCGGGATGCCGACATGTTGCCGCACGGTTGCTCGCATCTCGGCGGCATGATCCAGCATTCGCCCGCCAAAGCCGGAAAGGTCAACGAATGTTTCGTCAATCGAATAAACTTCTGTGCGCGGGCTGAAATCGGCAATGGTCGCAGCCACCCTTCGGCTAATATCACCGTAAAGCGTATAATTCGATGAAAACAGCCGGATACCGTGGGCCTTCGTCTTGTCCTTAAACAGGTGCGCGGGTTCGCCCATCTTTATGCCAAGCGCCTTTGCTTCCTCGGATCGGGCAACCGCGCAGCCGTCATTGTTGGAGAGCACAACAACCGGCTGGCCGCGCAATCGCGGGTCGAAAAGTCGCTCACAACTGACATAAAAATTATTGCAGTCGATCAACGCAATCGGCTCTGCCATGTCGATC
>CAJYRE010000012.1 GCA_913776675.1 Rhizobiaceae bacterium | reverse complement strand
CGAGCAAGATGGGGGCGTTCCATGGCGCTATGGCCAAACAGACACCGGCTGGCTGGCGGATGGAAAAAGAGCGTTTTGGCTGAGCATCGGCATCAATTGGGTGCTGCACCATATGGTGTGTCATCTGGGCCGCATCGGCAAAAACGGCAGCGCCATACTGCACATTAAAATCGCACCATTGCCGTGTAGCACCTGTCTCGGCCATCATCACATCTGCGAATGTATTCTGATGCTGGATCAGGAGATCAGCCGCTTTTTGCAAAATGGTCTGGCGTGTTTTGGGTAATGTACGCGACCAGGCGGGAAAGGCGGCCGCCGCACTCAAAGCGGCGCGATCAGCATCCTCAATGGTTGCTGCTGCTGCAATGCTGGCAATTTGCCCGGAGATGGGATTGGCGCGGCTGAAAACAACACCCGAGCTTGCCCCCTGTGCCTCCCCGTTCATGAACAGATCGGCACGATAGGGTTGAGCAGGCATAGTCCCTTGTAACGACGTTTGAGCCGTGGCTGTTGCGGTCATGAACAAGGGGGCTGATGTCATGCTGGTTGCCTCCTCCCAAAGGCGTGCGTCAGACATTACAAGATTGCGAAAGAAGAAGAATGTATATATCTGGGTAAATATTGTAAAAAAATGGGAAAATATCAACGATTGGTTGGAGAAACGGTCTGTGGCCGATGACATTGCACTCATGCGACGGTTGCGAGTCGAGATTTTGGAGCCTGCGCTGTCCGAACGCACATTGCGCATGGGGGCCGAGCCACATCGCTGGTTTGCCCATCTGGTTTTTCTGGTGCATGGACGCCTTGTGGTTGGGGTCGATGAGAATGCCGAAACATGGGATGGACCGTGTCTTCTTGTGTCGCCGCCATCATCAGCAAGACGCTTACGGGTTGCGGCAGGCTCGAAAGGATATTTGATTGGCGCTGCCATGGATGTGCTGGCCGATGCGATTGGCGATTATCCGGAATCGTCGTCGGTGCGCCGGTTCTTAAGTCATGCGAACGGGTTTGGCCTTGCGGATGTCAGCCAATGTCGTTCATTGGAGTTACAGTTTCACGGGCTTGTTGATGAGGTGCAAAAACACGCACAGCCATCGCATATGGTTGTCTCCGCCTATCTTCGGCTGCTGCTGTTGTGGGCATGGCGGCACAACACGCCCGACGAACCGGCAAGCTCGCTGGCTGCGGGCGGCGGTACGCTGTTGCAGCAGTTCCGCCATTTGGTTGAGGCGGAATTTCGCCAGCATCGGCCAATCGCCGATTATGCCAAACAATTGGGAATCTCGATGGATCGCCTGCATGCCATTTGTCGGCGTACGTTGAACCGCGCGCCGATTGAGCTTGTGCATGACCGTTTGGCGCAGGAAGCCCGCATTCATCTGGAGCGTTCGGACCGCAGTGTGCGGGAGATCTCTGACAGTCTTGGATTTAAAGACCCGGCGCATTTCAGCCATTTTTTCAAAGGAAAGACCGGGCTCTCGCCCGCCCGCTATCGCAAGACCGTGCGGCAGGCCGCCACTTCAGCCTCCACCCCGGTGAATGTGGAATATCACGATTGGCCATGAGAGTTGTCGCGCCCCTCTTATATTCTCCTTGAGAATGAACGGTGACGCAACTGTATGCGCACCCACCCAAACAATCCGTGACAGCAATTCTGGTGGGCTTTCCAGGCATTTTTAATGATAATTTAGCGTCTTGCCCTTATCCCTGTTTGCAATGCTTTGAATTTGCACGCTGTCACTGCATGTTTTCTTAAATCGGGATCGATTGAAGGGGAATGATGAAGCAAATTGAAAGTTCGACCGCATCGTTTGTTCGTTTGATTGAAAAACGATGCTGCAATGCTGTTGACCATTAAAATCCTAAGGGATTGGGGAAATATGATGAAGAACATCAGGATATCGGTCCAGCTTTTTTTCCTCATAGGCGCACTTCTGGCATCTTTCGCCCTTATTACCACACTTCAGATTATGTCTTCGAAAGAGGCGATCTATCATGAACGCTATGAGATGTTGCGGACACAAGTGGAGACCGCAATCTCACTGTTGAATGATTATCAGGGGCGGGTCGAGAAGGGCCAGCTCCAGCTTGAAGAAGCCAAAAAGCTGGCCTATGCACAGTTGAACAAGCTGAAATTTGAACCTGATGGTTACTTTTACGGATATGATTACAACGTTGTTCTCGTATTTCATCCAACCTCTCCCAGTGTCGGTCAGAGCAACAAGGGGGTTAAGGATGCGAACGGCTTTGCCTATCGTGACGAACTTGTACGGCTGGGACGTGCTGGCGGTGGTTATGTTGAATTCATCGGGCCCAAGCCCGGCAAGGATCCGAATGATCGCAGCTATTCCAAAGCTTCTTACGCAAAGGTTTTTGAACCTTGGCAGATCGTGATCATTACCGGGCTTTACACCGATGACTTGCGCGAAAGTATTCAGGCGACAACAATCAAGATTGCCGTCAGCTCGGCTGTGCTGTTCCTTCTCGCGCTGGCCGCGGAATATTATAT
>CAJYRE010000011.1 GCA_913776675.1 Rhizobiaceae bacterium | reverse complement strand
ACCATTTGCCCTGCTGTTGCCGGATATGGTCTGCCATGGTGCGCGTGGCTGCATGGCCGGTCTGATGGATCTTTACAATGTGTCTGGCGGCAATGTTCTGGGCGTTGAGCAATGCGCGCCGGAAGAGGTGTCCAGTTACGGTATTGTTGCCAAGGGCGAGGCTGTCATGCACGGTTTTGCTGTGACTGCCATGGTGGAAAAGCCGAAGGTGTCTGAGGCACCTTCCAACTTTTACCTTAACGGTCGCTATATCCTGCAGCCGGAAATTTTTGATATTCTTGCCAAACAAACCCGCGGTGCAGGCAATGAAATTCAGTTGACGGACGCCATGCGGACCCTCTCCGCTCACCAGCCCTTCCATGCCCATCCTTATGAGGGGCGGACATTTGATTGCGGTTCAAAACATGGCTTCATTGAAGCCAATGTCGCTTTCGCGCTGGACCGCGATGATATGGGTGATGCTGTTTATGCATCGCTCAAGGAAATGGTGATGATGCACGAAAGCCGTATTCGGGCGGCTTGATGCCCCTTGATCCGGATGAATTTCCATCTGGGGACCGGATAATAATCCGGTCCTGACCATAAAGAAAAATCCATTTTGGATCAGTCGGTTGGGTTGGAATATGAGTATAAATCCGCAAGTGCGCACAATACATCACATCAGCCAGCCCAACTATGTTATCAATACTGAAACCATTGCAGTCACCAGCCTGCTGACAGCGGCTGAAGCAGACCTCAACAGTCGGATTGTTTTGCGCAACGAACAATGAAGAACAGCACCATGAATGAGAGAACTTTGCCCTTGAAAGCCGTTCTACATCGGGACCAGCCCGACGCCGACTCCTTTATTGATCTGGACAGGCTCCTGACCATTGCTGCCCGGCGGATGCGCACTGTCGGCGTGTCTGTGGCGGTGTTTATTGTTCTGGGATTGCTCTATCTTGTGTTTGCAACTCCCTATTATACGGCATCCACGCAAGTTCTTCTGGATGATAATCTGTCGCGTTATACGGAAAAGGATAACGCACCGCAGGATGATCGAACCCAGGCAGACATGCAAATTGCCAGCGCCGTGGAAGTGCTGAAATCCAACAACATGGCCTTGCGCGTGGTGGACGAGGCAAAGCTTGCCGATGTAAGCACGATTACCGATCCGCCGAAATCCCTGACCGGTGTTGTGATTGATGCGATCAAATCAGTCAAAAACATCATTGTGCCCGGTCCCAAGCTGACCGAGGAACAGATCCGTGAAAGCCGTCGCGGCAAGGCGGCCGCCATGCTGCAACAAAGCATCAGCGTTGAACGGGTGATGCGCAGTGCCGTGTTGTCCATTTCTTATCGCTCTCCTGATCCACGTCTGGCCGCGAGAGTAACGCAGGCCTACGCCAATGCTTTTCTGACAGACCAGCTCAATGCCAATTTTGATGCCAGTGAGCGCGCAACATTGTGGTTGCAGGGCCGTCTGGATGATTTGGCCAAGCGCGCGCAGGCAGCCTCTCTGGACGTTGAAAAGTTCAAGGCAGCCAATGGTCTGACCCAGACCGGCGGCGAACTGATGACTGAACAGCAATTGACGGATCTGACCAAGCAATTGATTGTTGCGCAAGCCGATGCTGCAAGTGCGGCGGCCCGCTTGAACCAGTTCAAATCAATTGTCGAGCAAGGTCCACAAAACGCCGTCAAGAATGCCATTATTTCAGGCCAGACCAATGCAAACCAGGGCTTGCAGGATCTGCGGACACGCTATTTGTCCATCGAAAAACGCGAACAGGACATTGTGAGCAACTTTGGAGCCAATCATCCACAAGCCGTTGCTCTGAAAGCAGAAAAAGAGAATGTTGGCGGTCAGATTTTTCAAGAATTGAAGCAGCTTACCGCAAGCTATTCCAATGAATATGACGTTGCACAGTCTCGGGTCAAATCGCTCAGTGACAGTATTCAAAAACTCACCGGCACAAATTCTGAAGCCAATATCGCGCTCGTTCACTTGCGCGAGCTGGAACAAAAAGCCTCTGCCCTGAAGACAATGTACGAGGCATTTCTCAATCGTTATGAAGTGGCCAGCCAGAGCCAGTCCTTGCCGGTGACCAAGGCCCGGATCATTTCCGAAGCTGGCGTACCAGTGGTTGCCTCCAGCCCCAAAAAAACCATGAGCATCGCGCTTGCCATCGTCATGGGCATCGTTGTTGGCTCTGGTGTGGCCTTTATTCAGGAAATGCAGGAGCGCTATTTCCGCCTCGAAAGCGATATTCGCACCGTTCTGGGGCAAAAATCGCTTGGTTATCTTCCGCGTATGGGTCCGCGCGCCAAGAAACCGGTACATCATAAAATCCGCCGTTGGCGTAATAAATTTCCGGCAGGAGCCACTGTTGTTGCTGCGGCAAGCGAGCATATCGGCCTTGATCGCATGATGCGCACAGTGATTGATGCGCCACGATCCGCCTTTACCGAAGCATTGCGCAACACAAAGCTGGCCATTGACATCATTCTGCAAGGTCGCACAAGCCGAGTTATCGGCGTTGTCTCTGCCCTGCCGGGAGAGGGAAAATCCACGGTTGCCGCCAATCTTGCTGTGCTGCTGGCCTCCACCGGCAAGCGTACGCTGTTGATTGATGCAGACTTACGCAATCCAAGTCTGAGCCGTCTCCTGCAACCCAGCCCCAAAGTTGGTCTTGTGGAAGCCGTTCTCGGTGACATCGCTTGGGAAGAATGCATC
This sequence comes from Rhizobiaceae bacterium, assembly GCA_913776675.1. Classification (GTDB taxonomy): domain Bacteria; phylum Pseudomonadota; class Alphaproteobacteria; order Rhizobiales; family Rhizobiaceae; genus Allorhizobium. The sequence continues at coordinate 1,672 of CAJYRE010000011.1, read as the reverse complement.
AAGATTGATCAGGAAACAAAGCTGGCTGTTCTTCCCGTCGTTCCGGGTGCCGCTGCCCGTTCCCTCGTTCATACCAATGAATTGATTGCATCCCCCGGCATGAACAGCTTGATCGAAAACGTACGTCAATCTTTCGATTATATCGTTGTTGACCTGGCTCCGATGGGGCCGGTGGTGGATGCCAAAGCATTCTCACCGTTGGCCGATGGCTTTGTCTATGTGGTGGAATGGGGCAAGACACCGACCAAACTGGTGGCTGACGTTCTGGATGCAGAGCCACTTATCAGTAACAAAGTCTTGGGTGTTCTTTTGAACAAAACCGACATGCAGTCACTCAGCAAATACAGCGATTTCGGCGGCTCTGAAAAATTCAGAAACCAGTATAACAAATACTACGTCGAATAAGGATTTTTCTAAACTTGGGCAGGAAGAACTGGAAAGCGTTTTTCCCGAAGAGACAAACGAAAACAAACATTTTAGGGTCTGCCTAGTTCAATCTGAGCCAGGCAGAACTCTAATTTCGCAATATTGTTTATCGATAATACGAGCGCAATATTCCTTTTCCGCTGGTAAAAGCTGGAGGGGGATTGGATTTTTTGCAAGGGGATTATGCACAACAATCATGCTCGCTGATTTGCCGAGTAACGTACATTCATCAATATCTGTTGCCCAAATCGCGCTAATGGGTGCGAAACTATCATCAAGGAAAGTGTTCCCAGGAACCGGCTGCCCTTTGGGCTTGTGGATCAGATACCGCTGCTGATGTTCCGGGGTCGAGTATTCCAATGTTTGTCTGTCAACTCGAACCTGAAGTGGACCGATCGCAAACGTCGCTTCCACCGCAAACGGCAATTGACTGATACCTGTCAACTCGGAAAAGGCACCTCCGTAGCCTCTTAACAAGCGGGCGTTGATTGCTATGACGTAGCAATCATCAGCAGCAACTATACCCTTCGCTAGATAGCCCCCTCGCTCAATAGGTTTGCCAAGTAAGACCTCCGCTTTCTGTTTTATAGCAGCCGTCCATCGTAATAAAATTTGCTCATGCGGGAAATTTCTAACGGTGTTATCAGGCGGCGCTAGCCAGCGATCAGGAATCCCTACAGGCGCTGGCGTGATGACCTCGACCCAAATCCGCCGATCTGCGTTCTCAATCAAGAAATCCGGTCCTGCAGCCTTATGGCTAACTGATATACCAGCGCCAGTGAGCTGGTGACCCAACAATATCTCTGAGAGTTGCTGCCAATAAGTAAAATCGTCATCCGAGCAAAGTCGTTGTAATGCGTTACCGTCACATTGACCGAAATCAAGATATGCCTGCGCTACATCAATCATACGTTCGCGCAGAGCACTTCCAATGGGGCTATTATGAGGATAACGTTTCTCGATAGCGGTCCTTAGCTTCATTTGACGTATATTTCTTGCGACAATAGACAGGACATGGCGTTGCTGTTCCTCCAAAGAAACCAATAACATCATGTCCGACGCGTGTTGGTCTACATCAATTGACAAATAGTTTGTTTTTAAAGCTTCCCGTTTTAAACCGAAAACCCCGTAGCGTATGCTACGGGGTTTGAAGTAATATTGGTTGCGGGGGCAGGATTTGAACCTGCGGCCTTCAGGTTATGAGCCTGACGAGCTACCGGGCTGCTCCACCCCGCGTTATGTTTGA
>CAJYRE010000010.1 GCA_913776675.1 Rhizobiaceae bacterium | reverse complement strand
CAATGCTCTAGCAGGGATCAATGCTCGCCTTGGGCCGGATAAATCTGCTTGGCCACAGCGCTCATGTCCAGCTTGGGTTTCATCAACGCCATAAACGTTGGCAGAGGGCACGCGCCTTGCACCACGTCCTGCTCACAACCCGGCACCGTGATCAGGGCTTGAAGGGGTGGTGATTGCTCATTCAAGGGGGCTGCGGTTCTGATCTGTGTCAGCGACGGCGCAATAAACTGCAAGCGCACATAGGCTTTCCCTGTAGCATCATGCAGACGCTCAAAAGCCAGCGTACCGGTTGGCGGCGTTTCATCATCCAGATAGGGCGGAATGTGCCAATGAATGCCCATGATCGTCGCAATTTCGGCCTGCTGGGTATCCGATCCGGCAAACAACACATAACGGGCATTGGGTGGCCCATCGTTTATCGCACCCTTGGCCGGATCAGCCTCCACCGCCAGCAAAAGCTGGTTCAGAATATTGGAACCATCCCGCTGAGCGAGATAGAGAACGCGATTGCTCACATCATATTTGACCTGCCGCAGCGCAGACAGACGGATGATGTCCGCCTCCGTGGGGACCTTGCCAAAAGCAACCTGATCCATCGGAAAACCATTGGCATATTGCAGCAAAAAAACCTGCACCACGGTGCCTGCGTCTTTCAGGGGGCCAACAACGCTGACCTCAGCGGGCTTATTGCCCTTGCCCTTCTTTTCCTTGATGGCCCAGGGACGTTCACTCAAGGTGCAGGCCGAAGCGCTTTTTTCGTTTTCGCAGAGCGAGACGTGGCAGCAATCCAGAATACCATCCAGCTCTTTCATCAGACTGGCAACGCGGGCACGTGGTTTTTCCAGATCACCTCCGGCTGCAGCCAGAATAGCCGCTTTTGCCCGTTCCGGATCAATCGCACCCAAGGCACTTTCTGACGGCGCATAGAGAAGATCAACCGGATGGGCATCATCGATTTTGTTAAAGCCGACCTGCAAACCGCAGTCGGGAAACATGGTTTCCAGCATCACATTGCCGGTATCAATGGTGCGCTGCACGGCCCCATTGGCCCAGCCGAACACAGACCCCGACGCCGGGCAGCCGGTTTGCGGCAACAGGCCACGCTTGCGCAACATATTCCCTTCCCAACGGGCCAATTGCGCGGCAGCCTCGGCCCCATGCGGGGTCAATTGACCATCAGGTGTATCCCAGACAGGCCACGGTTTGGAGGACAGCGGTTGCAGCTCTTTCATGCTGGTTTGCGGACGCACGCCATGGCGCATGAGTACCACATATTTATCAAGCGTCAGGGCATCCTCGGCGAAAGCCTGCGACCCGAACATGGTCAAGGCAACGCCCAAGGTCGCCAGCAGCCCCGTTAAAAAAGAGTTCCGCATGATGTCACCTCACATTCGTTCATAAACGAACGAATCCTTGTTTTCAAAACTGGTCCAGACCGCAACACGGCATCATCTGTGTTCACAACGGTCTTTTCTGTCAATATTTGACAGGTGTGGTTCTCACGACCGGAGGGCCGCCACCGGGGACTGACGATAGGCAAGCCATGCCGGCAGGGATGAGAGCAGTGCAGCCAACATCAGCATTCCAAGGAAATACCAGCCATCCTGCATGGTCAATTCCACAGGCAGATCAAACCCACCCTGCCCCTGCATGCTGTGCGAAATACCCAGGGCCGCAGTATAGCCGATAGCAATGCCAGACCCTGTTCCCAGAAGCACGATTCCGAACAATTCCAGCCAGACGATCAGAAAAACTGACAGGCGCGGCGCACCAAATGCCCGCAACGCCCCAATCTGCTTGCGGCGCTGGCCAATGTGAATGATCGTGACCAGCAGCAGGGCCGCCGCCACCAGCACCTGCGCGCCAATCGCCACCGCCGACAGGACTTTTTTGACATCCCCCAAAGTGGCGTAAAGCCTGGTTAGCACTTCTCCGGGAAACACACCAAGGATGCGATCATTGCGGTATTCCTGCCGCAGTTTATAGGCGGCTGCAATCGTTCTGGGCTTGACCAGAATGGCCGGAACACCGGGATCATTCGCATCAAAGTTTTCGACCAGCGGCGCATCGGGATCAATATGGCCATGGTGTTCATGATCATGGTCATCCTCACCCGTTGCCTCATGGTCGGCATGGTCCGCATCGTGATCATGATCATCACCAAGACCGTGTATATGCCATACGGCCTGAACCGGCACAAAAATGGCACGATCCCAGGCTGTGCCCGTGGGTTTCAGCTTGCCCATCACATGATAGGCCAGCTCGGAATGCGTATGCCCCCCTTCTGCCGCTGTGCCATGCATGGGCTTGACCACATCCCCCACATTGAGAGTGACAGCGGCACCCACCACGGCCTGCCCTTCCCGTGCAAACATCGTGCCGCTGGTCAATCCGCTGCTGATTGCCGAAACCGCCTGCGTGGTGGTGCCCACAATCGGATAACCATTAAAACTGTCACCAAACGCCACTGGAGCTGCCCAAGCCACCCGCGCATCGGTTTGCAGCGTGGCCAGAACCGAACCCGGCAGCAGCGGCAAAGGAGCAGGCTGAAGAAAGACGGACGACAGCACCAATTGGGTTTCAGAGCCGGCCGCCCCAATCACCAGATCAAATTTATCCGCGGCCCGGGCGCTTCCCAGCCGCAAGGCCCGCTCCTGCAAGGTCACGGTCACACCAAGCGCCGTGGCAAGCGCCACCAGCAGCCCCACCACCAGAGCCCCCAGCCACAGGCGGCGCAGATCGGCCAGAATGAAACCCATCATTGGCCCTGCTCCTGCGCCTGTCCATCTCGCATCAGCGTATCGTCAACAATGATGCCATTTTTTAATTCGATGCGTCGTGGCAGGCGCTCCACCAGCCGGGCATCGTGCGACACCACAATCAATGTGCCGCCCTCGCTGCGGGCCACATCCAGCAGCAGATCGGCAACCGCCGCCCCGGCTTCAGCATCAAGGCTGGCGGTTGGCTCATCCGCAATGATCACACCCGGCTTGCGCAACAGCGCACGTGCCACCGCCACCCGCTGCATTTCACCGCGCGACATGGTTTCAATCGACTGATCCGGTCGCTCCAGACCAAATCGCTGCATCAGCGCATGGCCGCGCTCCACGCAGGCGCGATTGGCCACACGCGCGAGCCTTGCGGGCAACAGCACATTGTCAATGGCCGACAGGCCGGGAAACAAATGAAAATCCTGCATCACCAGACCGATATTGCGGGCGCGAAACTGATCCCGCGCGCCCTCGGACAGGGTGGAAAGATCCGTGTCATTCCACCGCACATGACCAGCCCGCAAACGCTCCAGCCCGGTCATGATATGGATCAACGTGCTTTTGCCA
>CAJYRE010000009.1 GCA_913776675.1 Rhizobiaceae bacterium | reverse complement strand
CCCCGGCCAGACGGCCATTGTCATCGGTCAGGGTGATGTCGCGGCAGCGTTCTGCCTCCCACGGCAGAAAGGTCTCCAACACCCATTTCGATTTTTCCAGATGGGCGTCCGGCGAGGTCACGTCCTTCCAGCAATCCAGCGGTCCGCCCGGCAAACCCTCGAACACCATGATGTCGCAAGCGCCGCTGGTTGTCAGCGCCGGAAAGGTGAAATATTCGCCCACGCCGGGGATGAGGTTGAAATTGACCGCCGAATGATCGTCGCGCGCTTGCATGCCTTTCACATAGGTCAGGGCCAGCGCCCGCTGCGGTTTATCAAAAACCGAGCGTTCCGCATCGCGCTCAAACATTTTGGCAATATCGCCCTTGCCTGCGGCCACAATCACCAGATCGCTGGCTTTGGCATAGCGTTCCAGATCATCGATTCCCGCATCATGAATGGTCATCTGGCCGCCGCGGCGCTCAAATTCGGCCATCCACACCGGGATTTTCACGCGCTGATCGACGCTCTGGGCGGGTTTATCCAATGTGCCATTCCATTCAATCGCCTTGCCAGCGGCCCCATCGGGGGCGGGCACCACAAAATTGATGCTATCCACCGTGGGACAGGTGCCAGCCCACAGATCAAGGCCCAGATCGCGCTCGTTCTGGAGGGCTGCATCAAACATGCATTGGCTGGACATGACGCGCCCGGCGGCAATATCTTCTGCGGTCCGGTTCTGGACAACCTCAACCCGGTGCCCCGCCGCAAGGAGGCCGCAAGCAAGTTGCAGGCCGGACTGGCCACCGCCGACAATGGTGAATGTACGTGTCTTCGTCATTGTGCTTTCCTTCCTTGTTTTATCGATGACAGAGGGTTTCAATCCATCAGCAGCGGAATGGCCGGAACATTGCGCTCTGGCCCCATGGCCGTGTAGCCGCCATCCACGCGAATGTCGGTGCCGGTGATAAAGCTGGCATTGTCCGACAGCAGAAAGGCAATGGCTTCTGCCACTTCCTCCGGCCCGCCGGTGCGGCCCAGCAGGTGAAAATCCTTGGCCACGGCATCGGCCTTGGCGCGTCTATCACCGGTGAGTTCCACCATGATATTGCTCCAGGTCCAGCCGGGCGAAACGGCGTTGACGCGGATACCGTCTGGAGCCAGATCCATGGCCTGATTGCGCGTCAGTTGCAAAATGGCCGCCTTGGAGACCGGATAGACCCAGCGGCCCGTTTGCGCCACCCGTGCCGAGATGGAGCCGAAATTGACAATGGCCCCCTTGTTCTTGGCCAGATGCGACCGGGCCGCCTGCATCAGCACAAGAGAGCCCACCACGTTGACATCCAAGGCGCGCAGCCAGTCGGCCCGGCTGGTGTCCGCCCCCTGATCAAGATAGGTGCAGGCAACATTGACAAGAAAATCCAGCCGCCCCGTGGTTTTGACCGTTTGCGCCACCAGCGCCTCGATGTCTGCATCGCTGGTCAGATCGGTCTTGATGAAACGCACGGCATCGCCTGCCCGCTCGGCGGCGGCCGTGCCTGCCTCGGTATTGATGTCGGCAATCACGGTGGTCACGCCATAGCCTGCCAGAATGCGGGCCGCCGTTTCGCCAATCAGTGTGGCTCCGCCGGAAATGATCGCAGTTTTACCTTGAAGTCCACGCATACGTGCCTCCTTGCTTATGGGTCAATGATCGAAAAAAGGGAACGGTTCAGCCGCCCCGCCCAGGCCATGTGGCTGTGCGTTGGTCAGGCCAGCGTGTGCCGCTCATGTCTTCAGGCCGCAGCGTGCGGCGTGGCTGTTGTGGTCAGGAAGCTGCCGTTGCCATAGATCAACGGGCTGTCGTCATCCGGCGTCACATGGGTTGCCGTCACCTGTCCGATGAGGATCAGGTGGGTGCCGAATTCCTTGACCTCGGCCAGCGCACATTCAAACGAAACACAGGTGCCGGACAAAACCGGCGCGCCGCCCGTACCCTGTTGCCATGTGCCTGCCGTGAAGCGCTCTTCACGGGCCAGCCCGGCGCGTCCGGCAAACACTTCTGCCACATCCTGCTGCTCAAGAGCCAGAACATTGACTGCAAACACGCCGCTGCCCTCGACCACGGCGGCCACCGAGCTGGAGCGGTTGACACAGGCCACCAGCGAGGGTGGTTCGGTGGAGAGCGAGCAGACGGCGGTGGCCGTCAGGCCGCAACGCTGACCGTGCTGATCGATGGAGGTGACAATGGTGACTCCACCGGCGAGTTTGCGCATTCCGGCGCGAAATTCGTCATTTCCCATTTTTTGTTCCCTTTGCGATTGGATTTCGCAGTCATTTTATGTTTAAACTTTTGGTGATGTTCCGGCGATTGGGCGTTTGCGGCAATCCATTTTTCGCAAATCTTTATCCAGTTTCGGCAACAGGCGCTCTGAACCCTCAGTTCTGTCCACTTCGGCGGGGTTGCGATGATCGAGAAAGAGCTGCTCCAGTCACCGGCGAGTTGCCGTGTTGATACGGATGATATTGATAGGGCGCGCCACGCCGTTGGCGAAATCTTTTGTCCGCATTTTCTGACCACGGAAAAGGCATCCCGGCATCGGTTTCATGCCCGCCACCATATGCGTCCGGGCAATGGTTATTCTGCCAATCTTGTCTCCTATGGGGCGGCGGTGGAGATTGATCCGGGCGAGCTTTCGCGCTTTTTTCTGCTGCAAATTCCCACAAAGGGCGCAGCACAGGTGCGGTGCGGCACGGCAGAGGTGGACAGCCAAACGGCCCGCAGCGCCTCGCTTTTATCACCAACGCTGGCCACCCGTATGCGCTGGCAGGAGGGGTGTGAACAGCTTATTCTGTTGATGGAGCGCGCATCCGTTGAGCATGTGTTTGAAACCCTCACCCATGAAGCAGGTGGTCCGGTGGAGTTTGATCCGCGGATTGATGTGTCCGATCCACGCGGGCAAGCGCTGATCAACCATGCACATCTGATGGTGATGGCCACCCAGCAAAACGGCGGCGACGGTCAGGCGTGGGGCATGGAGTTCCCATCCGCTTATACCGCCATGCTGCGCGATGGTTTGATCAGCCTGCTGCTGGCCGGGTTTCGCCACAACCGCATGGCAAGCCTGCATCGCCCCCAAGGCGATTGCGGCCCGCAGGCGGTGCGCAAGGCCGATGAATTTATCCGCGCGCAGGCCGCAACCGCCATTGCCACCAGCGATATTGCTCATGCCGCCGGTGTGCCGCTGCGCACCTTGCAGGAGAGCTATCGCAAGGCGAGAGGCATGACGCTGACAGAAGCACTCCAGAGTGTACGGCTGGAAAACC
>CAJYRE010000008.1 GCA_913776675.1 Rhizobiaceae bacterium | reverse complement strand
CCCGTCGCAGTGAATCCTATTCACTGCGACGGGCTTTAGCAATCCGTGCAAGTGACGGTCGAGGTGGTGCGCTGGCGGAAGTAATAATCACGACGGATGTTGATCGTGTTGACAGATGATCCTTTCATGCCCGGAAAATAGGTAATGATTTGATAGGGAATGGAAAATTCGACACGGACAAATGCCGTCTTGGCAACGGCCATGCCGGAGGGCAGAGTCATGGCAGTGCCCACGCCATAGGGCCTGCTGCCATCTTGCGCCCACGACCAGACAACTGTTGCTTTGAGATTGGAATCCACCTGAAGTCCGGTGATTTTCATCGTTGATCCAGTGGTTGCCTTTGGCGCAAAAATGGCGGCGGCCACATCCGGCATGGTGGCCAGAAAGCTTTTGGAAAAGCTGTTGTCCTGCCGCGCGACAATATCAGCAATGGCACCGGCGCTGGAGGTGACCCGGGAGGCCGTACTCAAACCCATGGTCACTTCGAATGCTCCCAGATAGAGCAACAGTAGCACGGGCACAATCAGCGCAAATTCCACGGCGCCGACGCCTGAGCGATCTCGCAACAAATGCTCAAAACACTGTCTCAGCCCAGCACTCTTGCATAAGTCTTGAAACCGGGATGGCTTTAAAGAAAAACGGATACAACGCAGAGACTCTGTCAGGTGGTGTCTGATCCTCATGGATAGGCCTCGTTCATGAAGGCCGTTGTCTGAACAATCAGATAATCGGAATTGGCGGCCTGACCCGGCCGTTTGATGTTGCCGATATAGGACCTGACAAGATCAACCGTAACGGGCCAGTAATAATAAGCCCGCACCATATTGATGCTGCTGGCAGGGCCGGGACTGAAGGCGAAACCGGATGTGTTCAAAGTGCCGGATGTGACGCCGATCGTTTTCGGAATGGCAGAGAAAGAGCTGAAACTGCGCACATCCAGATACAAACGATTTGGCGATGTTACTTCGGCTGCATCACACCGCATCATGAATGAAATCTCGTTGCAGAACAATTGGCGGAATTGTGTCGAGGTTTTATCCGTGGATTTGCTCTGGTTATAGGTAATATTGCCAGTACGAATTTGCCGGCTGAGTGTGTCCACGGCAGAGGTCACCACCTGTTCTGCAATGAAAGCAATGAAGGTTTCGAGAATTGCAAATATAATCAGGAAATAGGGAATGGAGAGAATGGCAAACTCGATGGCAGCCGAGCCATCTGGTGAACGCTGGAAGCGCCTTGCCAATCTGCACCAGGTTTTCCAGCGTGGTCTGGACCAGCTTTTAAGGGTCCGCATCATGAAAGTCATTGCTGAGCGCCAATTGTTGAACCTGACCGCAGGCGAGTGAAACCAGTATGTGATGTTTAAAATCTTGTCTTGGGAAACGGCCCTGCTATTCCTGTCTTTCAAAATTTAAATCATAATTGAAATAATATAAATGACCTGTTTTGGCTGTCGTTACAGGGTCATTGTCCTGAAATTCTATCGAGAAGAATTGGACGATAGGTTTGTGGTTTGCGGTGTTGGATTTGTGTTTCGTTCACAGTTGGGATCGCAAGATAGAACGATCCGTTCAGATTGCTTGAAAACACGCACGGTATTGATTTCATCAATCGAGACAAGAATCATCTCATCCAGAACGGCATTTCCCTCCCGGTCCAGCAGAACGATATTGGTGGTGCCAAAGCTGCGGCCCGTCAGAACAATTGTTTTTGCATCGGCCACGGTGGCATCGGCGATCTTGTCATTGCCAATGATGATTTTGCTGATCGGCCGATCCAGTTTGAGGATACGAGCCTGATTCATGAAAACCCGCATCATCTGGCCCTCTGCATGGACGCTCCCCGCAGATGTTGCCATCACACCAATGGCAAGCGCCAATCCAAGGCGAAACGGCAGGCGCTGTTTCATATAAGAAAAATCTCGCTGGCTGAATTGGCAACCACCATGCCGCAAATTGGTAAATAAAAACCTACGCAGGCATTTATCCAACAGCATGAGAGGTTGGTTGAAAGGCTCAAAAGTAAATGGTAACGTACAATAGAAGAGTAAGAGGCTAAATTAGCATAGATTAAAATTGCAGTGTATTGCTGATTTCATATATTGTAACGAAACTGTAAAATAGTCGTGATCCCCTCAATAAAATTGCGCGTTAATTTTTGATTAACCGGACTCATTAAACCAATCACAATGACATTTCTTGTAATTTGGCGGCATTCGATCAACGGCAACAGTTGACGATGCTGATCAACTTATTTGGAGAGTAAACCACAATGACGAGACTTTTTTCACGGTTCATGAAAGATGAGTCTGGTGCCACAGCCATCGAATACGGACTGATTGCGGCCTTGATTGGTGTTGCATTGATTACAGGCGCAACGACGCTTGGCAGCAATTTGAACAATGCCTTCACAACGATTTCTGGAAAAATAAACGTTAAGTAATTGATTATTTGTAGATTTTTACGCACGTGCCGTGCACTCTTTCGGGTGCATGGCAACGTGTTGACATGATCGTTTGCCGATCCTGTCTCCGTGTTTTTTTGCATGGTAAAGCAGCCGAATTCTCTTGTCCGAAGCGCACACTTTTTATTGAGTTTCGAAAGCAATAATCCTAGTATGTTTAAAAATATTGCTATGCACGTTAAGTGTGTGTTGCAGAATGGCCTTTATATTTTGAATGCGAGAAATGCTATGTCAAAGTTTTTAATACGCTTTTTCAAAGAAAAATCCGGGGCAACGGCCATTGAATATGGCTTGATTGCCGCCCTGATTGGTGTGGCGATCATTGTCGGTGCTGGATCTGTTGGTACGAAATTGAATACGGCATTTGACTCCATTGCCCAGACTATCAGTGGTACCAAACCCCCGGCCGCCGGTACAGGCGGTACGACCGGCGGTACGACCGGTGGAACCTAACAGGCTGCTGTAAAACTCGAGGCGGGCTGAAAATGGTCTGTTTCGGTGATCAAAAAGTGCCCCCAAAAGCGTGCATATGATGTATATGCGCCGTTTTTTGGCACTTTTTCTCCCCAAAACATCCTCATTTTCGCTCCCCCCCTGACTTTTGCAGCAGCCTGCTAAATATGATCGGTCACAGCCAGATGTTGATGGCATTGGGCCTCGTGGTGCGTTTTGATTGGTAATACGTATTTTATTGAGATGTGAGTGTTACAGCGCTGTGCGCCATATATCGCGCACAGCGCTGTAACACTTTTAATCTGCTGCATAATTTTCACCTTAAATCGATTCCGATTTAAGGAATTCTGCAGTAATGTCGCAGCCGTCGAGACGGGTTTTTTGTCATGATGGCTGCCACACTCTTGTTAATCCTTCCATTGTGTCTGCTCACAGCAGCCTTGACGGATCTGTTTGAGATGAAAATTCCCAACAGCGTTCCGCTGGTTTTGCTGTTGGGTTTCGCAGTGATGGCTGCTGTGCTTGGCTTGCCATGGGGTGATGTCGGCTGGCATCTTCTGGCAGGCCTGCTGGTTTTCAGCGTTTGCTTTGTTTGCTTCGCCTTCCATCTGATGGGGGGCGGGGATGCAAAGTTGATGACGGCGGTGGCGGTCTGGTTTGGTTTCAATCACAGTCTTTTGATGTTTTTGGCGCAGGTTGCCGTGTTTGGTGGTCTGCTGACGGTGGTGATTTTGCTGATTCGCAGCCAGTCGTCCCGTATCATGGCGCTTGGCCTGCGGCTGCCGCGCTCCCTGTTGATGGAGAAGAAGATCCCTTATGGCATTGCCATTGCCATGGGTGGCCTGTGTACCATGACGCAATCCCCCTTGATTATACTGGTATTCAAGACGGCAAGTGGCGCATCAATACATTATTAACTAAGCCCATAAGGTAATTGTTAACTATAATTACACGAATTCCTGATCTTCTCAGGGCGAAGACATATCGCTTGCACCTGAGGACCGATTATGAAGCCCGCCCGCATTCTCATTTTGATTGTCGCTGTTGTGGCGGCAGGGCTGGCTGGCTTGTTGGCCATGAGCATGAACGGGTCCAAGACTGTTGTGGTCCAACAGGCTGAAAAAACCATTGTCAAAGATCCGACTGTCAATGTTCTGGTTGCCGCCAGCAATATGCCGGTGGGTTCGCGTCTGTCCGATCAGGTGATGCGCTGGATGGCCTGGCCAAAAGCGGGCATTGTGGCCGGGTTTGTCACGCAGGAAAACCGGCCCAATGCCATGGCCGATCTGAATGGAAGCGTGGTGCGTCTGCCGATTTTTGAAGGTGAGCCCATCCGCATTGAAAAAGTTGCGGATGCGTCTGGCAGCACGCTGTCGGCACTTCTGCCGTCGGGCAAAAGAGCTGTTGCAACAGATATTTCGGTGGCGACGGGAGCGGGGGGCTTCATTCTGCCCAATGACCGCGTCGATGTCATTATGGTGCGCCGGGTGAAGCAGGAAGGCAAGGATGACCTCCATATCAGCTCACTCCTTTTCAGCAACATTCGCGTTCTGGCCATCGATCAGCAGATCGAGGAAAACGCAAAAGGCGGGCGTTCGGTGATTGGCACGACGGCGACCCTGGAGCTGACGCCGCAACAGGCGACAGACCTTGCCGCTGCGCAGCAGGCTTCTGAACGTCTCACCCTGTCACTGCGCTCGGTTGCCGATGCCCAGGAGCCAGATGCGGACACCCTGAAGGATCTCGCCACAACAGATGCCAGCGCTGTGCAGATGATCAAATCTGGCGAGATTACCAATGGTGCAGGGGTGGCAAGATGATCAACAGGACCTATTCCATGCAGTCTGCCATTGTCTTTTTTGCACGCGCCACGACGCTGACCGGTCTGGCGCTTTCAATAAGTTTTGTGGGTCTTCCGGGAGAGCGCTCCAGCCTGTGGGGGCATGGAATGCAGGCATGGGCAGAGCAGCAGGCGCTTGTGCGGATTACGCAATCTGGACCCGGCGCGCACCGCACACTCAAATTGGGTCTCAACAAGGCGATTGTCGTGGATCTGCCAGCCGATGCGCATGATATTCTGGTGGCCAACCCTGAAATGGCCGATGCGGTGACGCGTACATCACGGCGCATCTATCTGTTTGGCAAAACGGTTGGTCAAACCAATATCTTCATTTTTGGTGCGGACGGGCGCGAGATTATCAGCCTCGATCTGGAAATCGAGCGGGATATTGATGGGCTTGAGGCCAATATCCGGCGCTTCATTCCGGATTCCAACATCAAGGTGGAAATCATCTCGGACAATGTGGTGCTGAGTGGCACAGTGCGCACCCCGCAGGATTCGGCGCGGGCTGTTTCGCTGGCGCAAGCCTTTATCAAAGGGGGCGAGGCCACAACACGCAGCAGAACCGCCACCAGCGAAAGCAGTGGCGAGGGTGCCGTGGCGATTTACAACGAGAACCGCCAGACATCGCAGATCGTCAATATGCTGACCATCGAAGGCGATGATCAGGTGACGCTGAAAATCACCGTGGCGGAAGTGCGCCGTGAGATTCTCAAGCAATTGGGCTTCAATACCTCATTGCAGAATTCCATTTCGGGCAACACGGCCGTGACGGCTGCCAATCCGGCGGATTCCACCGCGATTTCGGCAGCAATCTCCACGGCGCTTGGCAAATATTCGCTGGCCAGTGTCATCAATGCCATGGAAGAAGCCAAGGTGATCAAAACGCTGGCCGAACCAACCCTGACAGCCACATCCGGCCAGAGCGCCACCTTCAGTTCGGGTGGCGAGTTGATCCGCAACATCAATCAGGCCAATGGATCAACCACCACCCAGACGTATGATTACGGCATCAAGCTGAATTTTACGCCTGTGGTGTTGTCTGCGGGCCGAATCAGCCTGAAGATCGAGACGGAAGTCTCGGAACCGGCAACCACGGGCAGCACATCCGATTTTCGCAAACGTCAGGCCACGACTTCGGTTGAATTGCCCTCCGGCGGCTCGATCGCTCTTGCAGGTCTGATCAGTGATGACGTGGATCAGCAAAGCAGAGGTGTGCCGGGCGCACGCAGCGTTCCGCTGCTGGGCGCGCTATTTCGCAACAAGCAATATCAGCGCAAGGAAACGGAGCTGGTGATTATCGCCACGCCCTATCTGACGCGCCCGGTGGCGCGCAATCAGTTGCAGCGCCCCGATGACAATTTCAATCCGGCCGGAGATGGGGCCATGTATTTTCTCAACCGCGTCAACAAGGTTTACGGCCGCAAAGACGCAGAGACCACCGGGGCCTATCACGGCACGGTCGGCTTTATTTACAAGTGAGGCGGGGATGACTGGGCGAAACGCAAACTTCACCGCTAAGCTGGCTTTGACAGGTCTGGTCTTGCTGTCCCTCAGCAGTTGTGGCGGCATGGGAAAAGACACCATGTCCACCGGCTCGATCCCGGATGATTACCGCACCCGCCACCCGGTTGTGATTACGGATGTGGAGCATTCGCTCGATCTGCCCGTTGCCCAGAATTCCAGCCGGATGACGGTTGGCATGGGCGATACGGTTGCCGGATTTGCGCAGGATTACCGCAGGTCCTCCAACGGTTATGTGCAGATCATGGTGCCGCACGGCTCTGCCAATGCGGCAGCGGCAGCGGCTGTGGTGCGTCAGGTGCGCAGCCAGTTGGCCAGTGCGGGTGTGCCATCGTCCAAAATGATCGAGCGGCCCTATCAGGCCCAGGCCCAAGGCGATGCAGCACCCATCCGCCTCAGTTACACCGCCACCACTGCCGTGGCGGGACCGTGCGGGCAATGGCCGGAAGATTTGGCCAATGATACATCCGACAACAAACATTGGGAAAATTTTGGTTGTGCCACGCAGGCCAATCTGGCCGCACAACTTGCCAATCCGACAGATATGATCGCACCACGCGGCATGACACCGATTGATGCAGAACGCCGCATGAAAGCCATCAGTGATTACCGCAATGGCAGGATGTAAAATGAGCTGCTGGGGCCGGGCAAAGCCATGAATAACATCAAATATGATATTGATTCCGCACTTCATGAGCCTGACTCTGCCCGTGCAGAGCCGGTGAAAGGTGTTGATCTGGACAGAATGCGGCCTCTGCCGCGGATCTCTGTGCATGCTTTCTGCCTGTCGGACAATGTGCTGGCCGTGATGGAAGAATGCAGCCGTGATCGACGCATGACCAAGGTCAGCATGCGGGTGACCAGCGGTGGCATTTCGGCGGCGGTCAACATGTTTTCCGGTGCGCCAACCCCCAATCTGATCATTCTGGAAACCGAGGCCGGTGCCGATACGCTGTTGCAGGAACTGGCCCCATTGGCCGAAGTTTGCGATCCATCCACCCGTGTGGTTGTGGTGGGGCATTTCAACGATATTGCTCTGTATCGTGAGCTGATGCGCAATGGCGTATCGGATTATATTGTTGCCCCCGTGAGCATGGCCGATGTGATTGGCGCTCTCTCCACCATCTTTATCGATCCTGATGCGGAACCTTTGGGGCGCAGCATTGCCTTCATCGGGGCAAAGGGCGGGGTGGGGTCCTCGACCATTGCCCACAACACGGCCTTCATGGTCGCCTCGTTGTTTTCATCGCAGACCATTCTGGCGGACCTTGATCTGCCCTATGGCACTGCCAATA
>CAJYRE010000007.1 GCA_913776675.1 Rhizobiaceae bacterium | reverse complement strand
GCGGGTGTAGCTCAATGGTAGAGCAGCAGCTTCCCAAGCTGAATACGAGGGTTCGATTCCCTTCACCCGCTCCAATAAAATCAATCGTCAGAGCTTTGCGTGTTCGAATAGGGCCGCCAATTGCCATCGGTGGGATAATCCACCTGCATGAAATAGAGGCCTTCCGGCGGAGCCACCGGGCCGCAGGCCTTTCTGTCTCGTGCTTCAAGCGCGGAGCGCACATCGTCTGGCGTCATTTTGCCCTCTCCGGCCATTTTCAGGGTGCCTGCAAAGGAGCGGATCTGATTGTGCAGAAAACTCTGGGCTGAGGCACGAATTTCAATCAGATTACCGTTTCGCGTCACATCCAGCCGGTCCAGTGTGCGCACCGGGCTGATGGCCTGACAATGCGCGGATCGAAACGTGGTGAAATCATGCTTGCCCACCAGCATTCGGGCTGCCGCATGCATGGCTTCATGATCCAGCGGCTTGGAGACCCACCACGCCCGATTTGCTTCAATGGCCAGCCGCGCCGGGCGGGTGATGATTCGGTAGAGATAATGGCGTTTCAGTGCTGAAAAGCGGGCATCAAATGCCTCTGGAACGGCTTCGACCTCCAGAATGGTCACGGCTTGTCCTGCCTGGGCCAGATGGGCATTCAGTGCATTGCGCAGCTTATAAGGCAACCAGTCGCGGCTGAGATCAACATGGGTGACCTGTCCCAGCGCATGCACACCGGAATCGGTGCGGCCAGCACCACGCACCACAACGGTCTCTCCCGTCAAGGACAGCACTGCGGCCTCCAGCGCCCCTTGCACCGATGGTCCATTGTCCTGTCGCTGCCAGCCAACATAAGGCGTGCCGTCATATTCAACGGTCATTTTATAGCGGGGCATCAGGCAAAAACCGTCCCTTGCGCCAAGGGTGTGCCGCGCACAAACTCTTGAGCCGCCAGTGGCTTTCCACCTGCCTTCTGCAAGCGCGTCAATTGAACGGCCCCTTGTCCACAGGCGATGGTCAAAATGGAATCCAGCGCTTCTCCGGGCTGGCCGCTGCCCGAGGCAACCCTGCTCGCCAGCACTTTGATGCGCTCAGGCTTGCCATTCAGCTCGGCTTCAAACCAGGCACCGGGAAAGGGTGAGAGGCCGCGAATATGGTTATGCACATCCGCAGCAGGTCTGGAAAAATCAATGCGGGTTTCAGCCTTGTCAATTTTGGCCGCATAGAGAACGCCCTCATCGCTTTGCGGCGTGAGTGGCAGATGGTCTGCTTCCAGTTTTTCCATGGCATTGACCATGGCTTGTGCGCCGATAGCACTCAGGGCATCATGCAGTTCGCCTGCTGTCATCTCAGCGGAAATTGGCATCCGGCTGGTGAGAGCAACCGGGCCGGTATCCAGCCCCTTGTCCATTTTCATCACCATTATGCCGGTTTCGGTGTCACCCGCCATAATGGCCCGCTGAATGGGAGCTGCCCCGCGCCAGCGCGGCAAAAGCGAGGCATGGCCATTGTAACAGCCAAGCCGTGTGCCATCGAGAATGGCTTGTGGCAGCAGCAGTCCGTAAGCCACCACCACAGCGACATCGGCCTTGAAATCGGCAAACACCTGCCGGTCTTCTTCCAGCTTGAAATTCAGCGGTGTTAACACCGGAATGCCCAATGCCTCTGCAGCCTGATGCACGGGGGATTTGGTCAGATCAAGCCCGCGCCGTCCCGCAGGCCGGGGTGGTTGGCTGTAAACGGCAACAATCTCATGGCCCGCTTGCGCCAATGCCGTCAGCGTTGGCACCGAAAAATCCGGGGTTCCCATAAAGATAATGCGCAATGCCATCAACCAATCCAGACCAGACAGGAGAAACAGAAAATTTTATAGTGGAGCCTTGGACTTTGCTGCCTTGGTGAATTTCTTGATCACCATTTCACGCTTCAGCCGGGAAATATGATCAATGAACAGCGTGCCGTTCAGATGATCGATCTCGTGCTGCAAGCAGGTCGCCAGCAGGCCATCGGCCTCAATCACCTGTTCTTTGCCATGTCGATCCAGTGATTTCACCGTCACCGCTGCGGGGCGTTCCACTTCCGCATAATAATCGGGAATGGACAGGCAGCCTTCCTCATAGGTCGAGCGCGCCTCTGATGAGGTGATGATCTCCGGATTGATGAACACCAGCGGCTGCTTCTCGTCGCCCTCTTTGGAGACGTCAACCACCAGCAGCCGGCGCGGCACAGCCACCTGCACAGCCGCAAGGCCAATGCCGGGGGCATCGTACATGGTTTCAAGCATATCATCGATCAAGCGGGTCAGATCGGCATCGATCCGCTCAATGGGTTTGGAAACCTCGCGCAACAGCGGGTCGGGCAGAATAATAATCGGCTTTATGGTCATGGCTTCCCCATAAACCATCATGGATTTCAAGGAAATCGAAAAGTGTGGAACATCTTCATTATGATCAAGCCATCCGTCATAGGGAGGTATGGCGAGCATTGGCCACTGCAATTTTCCTCATCTTCGTTCACCTTTTGATCTATTAATTCCCATTCAATCTGTTAGAGTTTGGCGCATGGACACATTTTTTGATTTTCTGATCACACCCGCCTTTTCGATTGGCACTTTTCAACTCAGCTTCGGAGCCTTGGGTCTCAGTCTCTGTTTTCTGACCCTGCTGGTGTTTTTGCTGTCATCGCGCCGCAACCATCAGGATGATCTGCGGCTGGAAGACCTGATGGCTGAACGCCAGGCCATCGAGGATCAGCGGATGACGGAGTTAATGAAGGCGCAGGCCGAAATGCATGGGCGCATGGCGGCCATGGCCGAGTTGTTTGGCTCCAAACAATCCGAGCTGAACCGTATCATCAATGAGAGACTGGATGGCATGACCCACCGGCTGGGGGCTACCATGACCGAGCAGACCAAATCGACCCACGAAAATCTGCGCAATCTGCAAGAGCGCCTCGCCGTCATTGATGCGGCCCAGAACAATATCCAGTCTCTGGCCAAGGATGTGGTGGGACTACAGGCGATTCTCTCCAACAAACAGACGCGCGGAGCCTTTGGGCAGGCGCGCATGGAAACCATCATCACCGATGGCCTGCCCATGGGGGCCTATGCCTTTCAGGAAACCCTCTCCAATGGCAACAGGCCCGATTGCACCATTCGTATGCCAAATGGTCAGCCGCCGCTGGTGATCGACGCCAAGTTTCCGCTGGAAGCGTGGAACGCTATTCGGGATGCCGCCACACCTGAGTTGAAAAAGACCGCCAGCCAGCAGTTTCGGCGGGATATGGAAGTTCATCTCAAGGATATTTCCGAAAAATATCTGCTGGCGGGCGAAACGCAGGATACGGCTTTTCTGTTTGTACCATCGGAATCGATTTTTGCCGAAATCCACGAAAATTTCGAAGGCATTGTGCAGCGCGCCCACCGCTTGCGGGTGGTGATTGTGTCGCCATCCCTGCTGATGCTCTCCATTCAGGTCATTCAAGCTGTGCTGAAAGATCAGCGCATGCGTGAACAGGCGCACCTCATTCAGGCCGAGGTGGTGCATCTGATGGACGATCTGGGGCGGCTGGATGATCGAACCCGAAAATTGCAAAGTCATTTTCTGGCTGCACAAAAAGATGTCGATATGATTTTGACCTCTGCTGACAAGCTCAACAAGCGTGGTGCCAAAATCGAGGCCATGGACTTTGAGCCGGCACGAGAGGTGGCTGCGCAATCTGCGACTGGCAGTAAATCGGAAAAATCTGCCGAGAGCCGAACCGGCCTTCTCAAGCTCCGGGTTGTTGACGAAGACTGAACTGTCCCCCAAAAGGAAATCGGATATTTTCAGGAGAGCTTGTCATGATCACCGTTTTTGGCTCCATCAACATGG
>CAJYRE010000006.1 GCA_913776675.1 Rhizobiaceae bacterium | reverse complement strand
ACATGTTGGAGCGCGAAGGCGCGGAAGCCGATTACAGCGAAGACGTGCGCGCTGAGGCTAAAATCTGGTTTGATGCATCGACGGAGCAGGATCGCCAGACCCTGCTCAACAGCATCATGTCCGGCCTGCCCGGTGCCTTTGATCGCTACGACATCAACGGTTTGCGCGAGGCACTGAAGCGTTACAAGGGCATTGGCCGCGCGGAAATTCGCGCCAACTATGCGCGTTTTCTGGCAGAAATCATTCCCACCGCCGAAGAGTTGGGCATGCGCTTTTGCGTCCACCCGGATGATCCGCCACGCGATATTCTCGGCCTGCCGCGCATTGTCTCCACTGAAGAGGACATTGCCTGGATCATGGCGCAGCAGGATAGCCGCGCCAACGGACTGACGCTCTGCTCCGGCTCACTGGGCGCGAACCCGGCCAATGATTTGCCTGCCATTGCAAGACGCTTTGCCGATCGCATCCACTTTGCCCATTTGCGCAATGTGGCCAAAGAGCCAGATGGCTCCTTCCAGGAAGCCGCCCATCTGGATGGTGATACTGATATGGTCGCATTGATTGCAGCCCTTGTGGCAGAGGAAGCCCGCCGCAAGGCGGAAGGTCGTGCGGATTGGGAAATTCCCTTCCGGCCCGACCATGGCCACGAACTGCTGTCTGACATCGGCAGTGGCACCGTGGTTGGCTATCCGCTGATTGGTCGCTTGCGCGGCTTGGCAGAATTGCGTGGTGTGATCCGCGCGCTAGAACATGGAAACGTAAGCTATGGCTGACATCACCAGAACCGTGCTGCTGCATCCCGACGATAATGTTGCGATTTTGACCAATCCGGCAAAGGCGGGGGAGCAGCCGCTCGGCTTTGGTGTTGAACTTGATCATCCTGTGGCGCGCGGCCACAAGATTGCCAAAACCGATATTGCCGAGGGTGGCAATAT
The DNA here is from genome assembly GCA_913776675.1 of Rhizobiaceae bacterium. GTDB lineage: Bacteria > Pseudomonadota > Alphaproteobacteria > Rhizobiales > Rhizobiaceae > Allorhizobium. The sequence continues at coordinate 1,584 of CAJYRE010000006.1, read as the reverse complement.
TATCAAATTCGGTCAAGTGATTGGCTATGCCAGCCGCCCGATCCAAGCGGGCGAGCATGTCCACACCGACAATTGCGCCTTTGGTGCCCATGATCAGCACTATGACGTGGGCGCGGATTACCAGAAAGCGCTGGCCGCCATTCCCAAAATTGAAACGCCAACCTTCATGGGCTATCGCCGCGCCAATGGGCAGGCGGGCACGCGCAATTTCATTGCCATCTGTGCCACCGTCAACTGTTCCGCAACCGTGATCCGCCGCGCGGCCGACGAGATCAACCGTTCTGGCATCTTGGCCGATTATCCCAATATCGACGGCGTTGCTGCGTTTGCGCATGGGACTGGCTGCGGCATGGATGCCTCCGGTGAGGGTGCCGATCTTTTGCAGCGGGTGCTGTGGGGCTATGCCACGCACCCCAATGTCGGGGCCGCAGTGTTTGTCGGCCTTGGCTGCGAGGTGATGCAACTGGCGCGGATGAAAACCCTCTATGGCCATGCCGATGACAGCCGCTTTTTTGGCCTGACCATTCAAGACAACGGCGGCACAGCCGCCACCATCCGCCAGCTTATAGACCACATCAAAACCATTCTGCCCACGGTCAATGCCGTCCAGCGAGAGCCAATCCCGGCTTCAGAGTTGAAACTGGCGCTCCAATGCGGCGGATCAGATGGCTTTTCCGGCATCACCGCCAATCCGGCACTGGGCGTTGCCTCTGACCTGCTGGTCGGCATGGGCGGCACCGTTATCCTCTCCGAGACGCCGGAAATCTATGGTGCTGAACAATTGCTGCTACGCCGTGCCGCCTCCGCAGAGATCGGTGAGAAGCTGATCGAGCGCATCCGCTGGTGGGAAGACTATACCAAAATGAACCGTGGCTCGATGGACAACAACCCCAGCCCCGGCAACAAACTGGGTGGGCTGACGACCATTTTGGAAAAATCCCTCGGTGCCTCCGCCAAAGCAGGCAGCACACCCCTCACCGGCGTGCTGAACTATGCCGAACGCATCGACACCCCCGGCTTTGTCTTCATGGACACCCCCGGCTATGATCCGGTATCAGCCACCGGGCAGATTGCCGGTGGTGCGCAAATGCTGGTGTTCACCACCGGGCGCGGCTCGGCCTTTGGCTCCAAGCCCACCCCCACCATCAAGCTCGCCACCAACAGCAAATTGTTCGAGGACATGCCCGACGACATGGACCTCAACTGCGGCGACATCATCAGCGCTGGGGTGTCGATTGAGCAGAAGGGCCGGGAAATTCTCGACCTCGTGCTGGCCTCGGCGTCGGGACATAAAACCAAGTCGGAGATTTTGGGCTTGGGCGATAATGAATTTGTGCCGTGGCAGGTTGGCGCGGTGATGTAAGTCTGCAAAAACACGTGTGATTGCAGCCGCTTACCCATAGACTCTCTTTACATCCAAACTCGCTTTGCACCATATGGAAAAATGACGCAAGCTCTCTATGTTTCAGAGACATTGACGAAGCTGAGAGCAAGGCCGCTTTTCCTGCACTCGGTTGTCTGCATCAGGACTGTTCTCCGATTGGATTTCGACACCTGCCGCGTAAAATGAAAAAACCTGTCGTG
>CAJYRE010000005.1 GCA_913776675.1 Rhizobiaceae bacterium | reverse complement strand
AAAAAATGAGCGTCCATAAGGGGAATTGAAATGGTTGGATTGTTGTTCGCAAAGGGCGCTGGCTTGCGTCGGGCCATGGTCGTGCTGTCGGCCTCTGCGGCTTTATCACTGATCGGCATGGTGCCAGCCTTGGCTGCCAAAACCAGCTTGAACCTTGGCATGTCGGTGGAGCCAACCGGGCTGGACCCGACGGCTGCAGCACCCGTAGCCATTGGTCAGGTGACATGGCAGAATGTGTTTGAAGGTCTGGTGGCCATTGATAGCAATGGCAAGGTTGTGCCACAACTGGCCAAAAGCTGGGTGATCTCGCCGGATGGGCTGACTTACACATTTACCCTGCAAGAGGGTGTGACCTTTCACGATGGTGAGGCCTTTGATTCATCGGTTGCCAAATTCAGCCTGGATCGCGCCCGTGGCGCAGACTCGACCAATCCGCAAAAGCGGTTTTTCGCCTCCATCGATCACATCGACACGCCCGATAAAAACACGCTGGTGGTGAGCCTGAAACAGCCCACCGGATCGCTGCTCTATTGGCTGGGCTGGCCCGCATCCGTCATGGTTGCGCCGAAAAGTGCAGCAGACAACAAGATCACACCAATTGGCACAGGCCCGTTCAAATTCGTCAGCTGGGCGAAAGGTGATCGGGTGGAACTGGCCGCCAATACGAATTACTGGAACAAAAGCGTCAAGCTCGGTCTGGATAAGGTGACTTTCCGTTTCATTGCCGATCCTCAGGCTGAAGCGGCGGCACTTAAATCTGGCGATGTCGATGCTTTCCCGGAATTTGCCGCTCCTGAGCTGATGGATAGCTTCAAGGGCAGTGACAAGCTCGTCACCGTGATTGGCAATACCGAGTTGAAAGTGGTGGCGGGCATGAACAACGCCCGCAAGCCCTTCAATGACAAGCGGGTGCGTCAAGCCTTGATGATGGCGGTGGATCGCAAAACGCTGGTGGATGGCGCATGGTCTGGCTATGGCACGGCCATTGGCAGCCATTATACGCCAAACGATCAGGGCTATATCGATACCACCGGCGTGCTGTCCTACGATCCGGCCAAGGCCAAGGCCTTGTTGGCACAGGCGGGCTATCCCAACGGTTTCAGCTTCACCATCAAGACGCCGCAAATGGCCTATGCGCCGCGCAGCGCCGAAATCATGCAGGCGATGTTTGCCGAAATTGGCGTGACCATGACCATTCAGCCCACCGAATTTCCGGCAAAATGGGTGGCGGATGTGTTCAAGGCCACCGATTACGATATGACCATTGTGGCCCATGCCGAGCCGATGGATATCGATATCTATTCGCGTGATCCCTATTATTTCAACTATAAGAACCCGGCTTTCAATGACATCATGAAGCAGGTTCAGGAAACCACCGATGTGGCGGCGCAAAACAAGCTCTATGGCGCGGCTCAGAAAATTCTGGCCGAGGATGTGCCGTCTTTGCCGCTGTTTGTCATGCCCAAGCTGGGTGTGTGGAACAAGCAGTTGAAAGGTCTTTGGGTCAATGAGCCGATCCCATCGAATGTGCTGACCGAGGTGCATTGGCAAGAGTGATGCGGTTTTGACGAAAATCGATGGCGTGGCGCATGTGACCACGCCATAACGGAAATGGTTGAGCGTTGGCCTCTCTCCGCTCAGAATAGGCTTGCTGACACGCTTTCAGGGCGTTTCAGCCAAGGGAAACCCGACATGTTTGCACTCATTTTCAGACGGCTCAGTGGCCTTGTCCTGACGCTGCTGGCGGTGTCCGTTCTGATTTTTCTGATCATGGATGTGCTGCCCGGCGATCCGGCCGCCGTGATGTTGGGCACATCAGCAAGCCCCGATACGCTGGCGGCGCTGCGCCATGAGTTGGGGCTGGACCAACCGTTGATCACGCGCTACCTCGCGTGGTTGATGGGCTTTGTCACGGGCGATCTCGGCAAATCCTATACTTATGGCGTACCTGTGGCGGGTCTGATCACCGAGCGGCTGCTGGTGACGTTGCCGCTGGCGGTGATGGCCATTGTGATCTCGATCATCATTGCCATTCCGTTGGGCGTGAGTTCGGCAGCCAAGCGCAACAGCGCTTTTGATTATCTTGCCGGTATTCTTTCGCAATTGTTCATCGCGGTTCCGGGTTTCTGGGTTGGCTTGCTGCTGGTACTTGGTTTTTCCATTTCCTTGGGCTGGATGCCATCCGGCGGTTTTCCCGGCTGGCAAGCGGGGATTGGCAAAGGCATCTGGGCGCTGATTTTGCCCGCCATTGCCTTGGCTCTGCCGCAGGCTGGCGTGTTGACGCGGGTGACCCGATCCTCCGTGTTGGAAGTGATGAACGAGGATTTTGTCCGCACCGCCCGCGCCAAGGGCCTCACCCGCCGCCAAGCCCTTTGGCGGCATGCGGTGCCCAATGCCCTAGTGCCGGTTATGACCATTCTGGGCCTGCAATTCACCTTTCTGATTGCCGGAGCCATCCTGATTGAAAACGTGTTCAACCTGCCCGGATTGGGGCGGCTGGCCTATCAGGCACTGACCCAGCGCGACATTGTGGTGATGCAGGATGTGGTGCTGTTTTTTGCCGGACTGGTGATTGTCATGAATTTTCTGGTGGATCTCTCCTATCTCGTTCTCGATCCCAGATTGCGCGGGAGAGGCAAATGAGTGCGGCTGCGATGTCTGGTTCAAAACGTTGGAAAACCCTGTTGCGCAGGCCCACTTTGACCATTGGTGCCATTCTGATTGCACTTTTGGTGGCTGTTGCGCTGCTCTCATTGGTGTGGACGCCGCTGCCGCCCTTCAAGATGCAGATCATTCACAAGCTGAAGGCCCCCATGGTGTTTGGCGTGCTAGGCACCGATCAGTTTGGCCGCGATTTGGCCTCCATGCTGATGGTGGGTGCGTGGAATTCCCTCTCTACGGCAGTGTTGGCCGTGATGCTGGGCGGTGCTGTTGGCACACTGTTGGGTGTTTCGGCTGCGGCCCGGCGCGGCCTGTTTGCAGCGCTGATCATGCGGGTGAATGACGTGATTTTTGCCATCCCGCCCATTCTCTCGGCCATGATGCTGGGCGCGCTGCTCGGGCCAGGGCGGCTGACGGCGATTGCGGCCATTGCCGTGTTCATGGTGCCGGTCTTCGCGCGCGTGACGCGCTCCACCGCGCTGCAGATCTGGTCGCGGGAT
>CAJYRE010000004.1 GCA_913776675.1 Rhizobiaceae bacterium | reverse complement strand
TTGATGGCTCTCAACAAAGCCATTGCAGCCCGGCCCGGCCCGCTGCTACTGGTGCAGGCAGCCTCACACGCTGAATTGGCTGGAGATCACAATCCCTACTGCCTCAATTGGCTGGTGGAAGAAGTGTCGATTTCCACCAACACCGCAGCAGCAGGGGGCAATGCCAGCTTGATGGCGATTGGATGATCATTGGGTGTAAAGGACAGGCATGACGGGTAAAAGCATCGCCATCATCGGCGGCGGTCCGGCTGGGCTTATGGCGGCGGATGTTTTGGCGGGGCATGGCCACCACGTCAGCATTTACGAGGCGATGCCAACACTTGGCCGCAAGTTTCTGCTGGCTGGAAAATCCGGCCTCAACATCACCCATTCCGAGGATTACGGGCAATTTGTCCAGCGGTTCGGTTCGGCCAATGATCGGCTGCGGGCGGCGCTGGATGCTTTTACCCCGCAGGATATTCGCAATTGGGCGGCGGCTCTTGGCACGGAAACCTTTGTTGGCAGTTCCGGCCGGGTTTTTCCAACCGTCATGAAGGCTTCTCCTTTGTTACGCGCCTTTCTTCGCAGCCTTGAAGCCCGCGGTGTGCAAATCCGCACCCGTCACCGCTGGACAGGATTTTCTGACACGGGCTATCGATTCGCAACGTCGGAAGGAGACATGGTTATCCATCCGGATGCCGTGCTGCTGGCGCTGGGCGGTGCAAGCTGGCCCCGGCTGGGGTCTGATGCGCACTGGGTTCCATGGTTGAGGGATGCAGGCATTGCTGTTGCTGACTTCCGGCCCGCCAATTGCGGCTTTGATGTTGCTTGGTCAGAGGTGTTTTGCAGCCGCTTTGCCGGTGCGCCGGTGAAATCGGTCACAGTGACCTCCGCGGCGGGCACCACGCAGGGAGAATTTGTTATATCGCGCCACGGTGTTGAGGGCAGCCTGATCTACGCCCATGCCAGTGCGCTGCGCGATGCGTTGGAACACCAGGGCAAGGCAGCGCTGGTTCTGGATCTTGCACCGGCAAAATCCCATCAAAAGCTGGCCACTGATCTGGCACGTCAGCCGTCAAAGGCCAGTTTGTCCACACGGTTGCGCAAGGCTGCTTCGATCGATGGTGTGAAAGCCGCCTTGCTGCGGGAATTGCTTGCCGACATCCAGACGATGGACGCCCATGCTCTTGCTCACAGTATCAAGTCGCTGGCGATCCCCGTTCTCAGACCAAGGCCGATAGATGAGGCCATTTCATCAGCAGGCGGCATTTGCTGGTCGGAGATTGGCCCGGATTATATGATCAACAGACATCCAGGGTTGTTTGCTGCGGGTGAAATGCTGGATTGGGAAGCGCCGACGGGTGGTTATCTTTTAAGTGCCTGTTTTGCCACCGGGCGGGCGGCAGGCATGGCCATGCGGCATTGGCTCTATACGTAAACTTCAATTTTTGATTGAAAGCCGACCATTTTTGGGGTGATCGGTTTTGCTTTGTCATTCCCCTGGATTTTCGAGAGGTGTTTGAATTATTTTTTAAATTTATTCGCGTAATATATAAAATTTTTAAAAAACAAAGTTTTTTTATGCTCATTCAGATTGTTTCCCCCCTAGATGTTGATGGGGAAAATTTATTCCAGTTTTTCTGAACGTTCTGCATAAGTAAAAAATAATTTAAATTTTATTTTTGATGAATTTATTTTTGATCATTGTGTTTTTCAAATTTTAAACTCACTTTTATATTGATAAATTGCAAAAAAATATTTTTGCTTTGTTGTATAGAGCCTTTTTGAAGTGAAGTGTCTTCAAAGGATGTTTCTATGCAGTATGTGCCGTAGACATTCTGATGTATCGGGTGTCTGCTCTGTGGGGTCGTGCGCGCACGTGCTTATTTTTTCTCCATCAATTTTCATTTAACTATCTGTATTTTATGATTTTTTAAACGTTTTTTCCTTTTGTCAAAAAGGGATGCGGCTTTTATCTGTATCGTGTTCAGACGAATTATTTTTGATCTCACTTTCTCTATTAGTGATTTTGCATAAAAATAATTGCGGCAGATGTGTGTTAGTTTTATTTTAACGCTTGCGGGGGAAGATAAAAAGGAACGCAATAGTATTATGTTATGCATATGTTTATTGCGGCAAGCCCCTGCATGATGCGGAATGGTTCCATAAAATTTTAACCGAACACCGAAGCGTTTTGAACGCCGCGGATGTTGCTGCATGGCATAGTGTATATGGCTGGCTGGCGATATTCTGCGGAAGCATGATGGAGCAAGCCCTTGAATGTCGTTCTGATTGATGACAGTCGCTCTGTGCTTCATGCGTGGCGTGTTGAGCTTGAACAACTCCAGAATGTCCGGATTGAAACCTACGAGGATCCCCGTGCGGCCATTCAGGCCTGTGCGGAAAAACAGTTCGATCTCGTTCTGGTTGATTACAATATGCCGAAAATGACCGGGCTGGAGGTGATTAAGGCGCTGCGAAACATGCCGTCTTATGATCTGGTTTCCATCGTGATGATTACCTCTGAAACCGAGAAGCGTCTGAGGGTGAATGCGATCGAGGCGGGGGCAACAGAGTTTTTGCAAAAGCCTGTTGATATGGTTGAGCTGAAGGCGCGGGTAAAAAACCTTCTGAACCTGCGCCGTGCTCATGTGGAGTTGTCGACGCGGGCCGAGAATTTGGCTGAGGTTGTCAATGCCAAGTCCATCGAGCTTGAGGCCAGCGAGGAAGAAATCATCTGGAGATTGGCCCGCGCCATTGAATATCGTGATGGTGCAACGGGTGATCATGTTTCCCGTGTTGCGCACATATCATTGTTGATTGCCCAGGATCTGAAGCTGGATGCTGCTTTGTGCCGCCAGATCTATCTGGCTGCACCTCTGCATGACATCGGTAAAATCGGCATTAGTGATGATATTCTTTGTAAGCCCGGACGTTTGACGCCGACGGAGCGCGATATAATGCGCCAGCACGTCGATATTGGCGTGCAAATTCTGTGCAATGGACGCTCGGATCTGCTGCGCGTTGCC
>CAJYRE010000003.1 GCA_913776675.1 Rhizobiaceae bacterium | reverse complement strand
AGCTGGTACAATGAGCATACTGTATTGGAGTCTCCCCGGCACACGGCTGAAAACCTTTTCAGCCGCCACGCGCCAAACCAGCCGGGGCGCAGAAACAACCCTGAAAGTAGAGCTGATTACCCGTGATCATTACGATCTGGGTGAATTGCTGCGCCAACTCTCTCAGGCCCAAGCCGAGCAGGATGCAGCCGAGCGCCCTGCCCCGCCAACGCCCGCACCAGCGCCGAGAGCTGCAAGGCCCACGGCCCGAATTGCCAAGGCCAAGGAGCTGCTGGCGCTACCCGCCCCGCCGAAACAAATCCCCTATTTTAAGGACGAGCCATGACGGAAACTGCAGAACAACAGACGAAAGTAAAAAACCTGTTTGCTTTCACAAAGGCGAAATATCTCCATATTTTGAAACCGATAGTCGATGAAGCAAACAAGCGCGAATCCGCACGGTTTTGGAATGGGGCCTTGTCCATTGAGCCAGCCGAGACCGGCGGGGTGTATCTCTCAGCAACCAACGGCCATGCAATGGCGGTGATCCACGATGTCGATGGTCGTGCAAATGCTCCGATGACGCTAGACATTCCTGATGCGGCCTATTCTATTTCCAAAGGACCAGAGCCGACATCCATGACCTTCGAAGGCGAAAGCTATACACTGCCAGCACCAGCGTGGGCGCAACCAGGCACTGCCTATTTTTATGATGCTGGCATCCACATCAGCCCCATTATGCGGCACCCGGATTGGGATGAAGAGAGCGACTATTTCCAGCCCGCCTTATACTCAAGATCCGCAAGCATGCGAGATCACAACTGCGGGGTTGATTACCGTGCCAGCCTCGGGATTTCTTGGGATTGGCGTGCAACGCTGCAAAAAGCCCTGAAATCCCCGACTATGGCCGGAGGCCAATCACACTATCATCCATCCATGCCCGCTCTCTTCGTGCGCATTCATGAGCATTTTGCGGCGCTGCATAAAAAGGGCCTGCGTATGCAGCACACCGTGAAGGACGATGGGGCATATAGCACGTCAGGCATGGAAACGTTTACCCGCACTAGCATCTTGCAAATTGAGGATTGCCCGGAGTTCGTTGGCATTTTTGCGCATCAAGCACAGCATTTGACGCCGGAAGTGCCCGCGCATTTCCTAACGCACCCGCCTGCCACCGCCACCAGCGAGGAGGCAAACGGGTGAACATCGAGCAGGCAGCGGCGCTCTTGCCAAAAATCCGCGCAACCGTGGAGATGGCCGCAAAGGAATGGTCCTTGGCGGCGGACCATTCCGGCGACCGGATCATTCTCACACGCGAACGGGCTGGCTTTCCGGCCTTGCCGGTGGCGCGGGTTGTGCAAGGCGCGCCGTTTGACGATGCCGAGCTGGTGATCAACACCCATCGCAATGCGGTTGCGCTGTTGCTGCTGCTGGACCGCCGCACACAGCAGGTCAGCGCGGCCCAGCGCGAAAATGAGCGGCTTAAGGCCGAGCTTGATCAGGCCAAGGCTCCAAAACTTGCCCGGCAATGCGCGATGCTGTGCGACGACCGGGATTTTCAGACGTATCTGACCGAGCGCCACGCGCTGGACAAGAGCGGCAAAGATGCCGTGGCCAGCCGCGTGCGCTCTATCCTCAATATCCGATCTCGCAGCGACCTCGACCGAGACAAAGACGCAGCTGCGCGCTGGGCTAACCTCAAGAAAGATTTCAGAAAATGGCAGAATCCCAACAGTTAGCGGAAAAGTCCCATAAGGCACCTTATCCAGCAAAGCCCGCGGATCTGTTCGAGTATAGCGGCTTTCAAAGCCATTACTCATGTCCATCACCCGCAGCAATACCCAATCCAAAATCACCCGCGCCGGATCGCGGGTGCATGGGAGCATGCATGGAACTACTGCTCAAAATTTTAGGATGGAAGACTGCTTTGAGTGGCCACCGTCGTAGCAATCCAAATATAGCAGAGTAAATGCCAAGGTCTCAGTCGATGCACATCCATCACATACATTTAAAGCTCTCAAGACAGCGCATTGGCGCGCCACGCAAGATACGAACAATCAGTACACTGGCTGTACCGCCACCTTGATTCAAAAATTTTACTTATGAGTAAGGCTGCCTTGTAAACATTGATACAGCATTTTTTAGGCTGTTCCGACATGAATCCGTTCCCCACGTCGCCCTTTCGCCTGGAGTCAGCGAGTCCAGTTTTTGAATAATCAGATTGAGTGCATAGGTGATTCCAGTTGCCTGCGATCTGGTAAAATCTTCTAATCTGGCCTTGATCATCGGCTCAATCTTGAGCATTGCTTTCAAAACATGGTTCCGGTGATTGCCGTCGTCGATCATCGCACGGCAGTTTTCCATCGCAGATATTATCTTGTCGAAGCGCAATACGCTACTTCCGAGCTTGGCGTTGTGTTCAATGTCACAAAGCAAGCCCAACTTGTTTGTATCAAGCTGGTAGAACTTGAACCCTGGCCGAGCACGTCCGCGCTCGTAAGCTTCCTCCATGTGAGATTCAGCAAGGTCCCACCTTTGCTCATCCTGCCAAAATATACAGTATTGAAGCCAAAATAGCGGCTCTCTCTTCACTAAATCGTCCCGCCGACACTCCTCATAAATCTTTAATGTAAGTGCGCGCTTATCTGGGCCCTTTCCAATGATATTTTCGATGAATTTGAAGCGGAGCACTGCGGAGAGCAGCGCACGAGCACGGCGAAACCTGTCTGAATTATAGTCGTTTGATTCATCCAATCGACGAGCAGCTTCGCGTGCAAGATTAACAACCTCATCCGAGAAGTCCTTCGGCGAAACATACTTCCTCAGAATATGTTCGGAGAGAACTGCCGAATGAGGCTCTATTTGGTCGATGTTATAGCTAAACAACTCCCAAGCATGCTCTCCCAAATCATTCATTACACCATAAGGGTCTTCATCAGTCGCGTCTTCGATGAAGCTCGTATCGACTTGCTGGCCTGCGGCCTTGAAGATCGCACTTGCACAGATAATCTTACGGGCGGCTCGTGTCGTCATCATAGGGTCGATAACAGCACGGAGGCGTGTTGCTATCTCTGGCTCATCGAATGCCATTAGGAGAAAATCACGGAACTCCAATCCCTTTTTGATCCGAGCGGACTTAGCCAGAGATGACAGTCCTCCTGCAGTGAGCAGGCTTTTGAGGTTTGCGCAATCCGAATTGTCTAATTCGTCGACCTTCACCCTCCCAATGTTATCGCCTAGCAGTCTGCTAACTTCCTGGAAGCGCACTTGGAGCGTACCAGTCTGCATTTCGACAACATACCGCGTGCTATGGTGCATACCAGTTAGGAGTTCTTTGTTCGCGACGGCACTGTCGTAGCTAGGGAAAAATATTACGACCCTCTCCATCTTTTCTAGGAACTCTAAATCCTGTGGAGGCGGAGTAACGTTATGCCTGATTTCAAAGCAGTTAAAACCATACTGAGAGAGTGTTACCTTAAGCTCACTCGCCAGAACGGATTTTCCGTTTCCAATCTTGCTATGAATAATCAGCGTGTCGTGCTGCTCTATAAGGTCTGTACAGCGTTTGAGAGTCTCGCTTCTAAAAACAACGTAATCAGAATTTGGTACCGTCGCACGGATACCGTCGAACCTCAACTTTCCAAAAGCAAGTAGCTCTTGTATCTCGGCAGAATTCGGCTTCGAAAGCAAACGGTCGTCTTTTGAAAGATCAATGAAGCGGAATGCCTGCAAATCGTTTTCGTGCTTCGGCGTAGGTTGAACTTTAGCGTTGGAAAGACGATCAACAAACCCAGAGAGTTGAAATGAGTGACGTATGCCGAAATCAGTGAGCTTCGTTGAAGCGACCGGGCTTTTAGGATCTCGTAGAATAAAGTGCCTTCGGTCCTTTAAGCCTGGGTATTTAATAAGATAGCTGGCAGGTTCAAAATCATTCAAATCGTAGCCAAGAAAAAATACATATTGCGAGATCCGAACATCCTTCTCAAACCAATCCCACCAGCCTGTCTTCTTTACGCGTTGCTCCACATAGGATTTGCGTGAAAGGACTAATGATTTATCCACGTCATCTGGCTGACACTTTGCGATTGATCCATGTAGGTGTATGACCGCTCCTTGGCGTACCTTTCGTGGTACCTCATCTCGGATATCGAAAATATTTTGGGTGGCGCTTTGTCCTTGTTCGCTCCTGAAAACGGACACAGAGTTATCGTAGTTCGTCGTGTATATGCGACGCCATGGATGAGAAAGAATTGCGCGCTGCTCCGGAGCTAATCTTCGGATTGTGTACATACCCTCGAGCAGTCCATACAGATCAAAGCCTTGCGCCAGTGCGTATGCTGAGGCATCGAGCAAGTCCGATACATCGTCAGGAGCGAGATTCGCTAATTTTTTGACCTCTATTTCGAGATCTCGACCTATTGGAGGCTTAACATTTTGCTTATTCACTGCATCCGCTGAAAACCCTGCCCCTAAAAAGAGCACACATTTGCTTGGATCAAAGTTTGTTGGAAATTGCTGATCTGACATAATACCCCTCGAGTGCCCCAATTAGTGACGAACGTGCCCTGATCTTATGGTTATAAGGGCGGCAACGATCAATCAAGGGTTTAAAATTCGTTTTATACTCTTCAAAAATTTCCGACTTTCGTGAAAAAATTCAAATGCGCTCGGCTTTGGCTAGGTGCGTTCCGGTTTCGCCATCGGTTGGGTCTAGCCTCTCCTTTCAACCCGGCAGTAATTCCAATTGACTCATATGAGTGCGAGAACATAATAGGAACAAAATAAATATCAAAATTTCGAGATGACCCATGAAGTGTGCAGCAAAGACCATTGAGCCAGTATCGATTGCCTATATTCAGCGGGAAATCCAAACCGCTGGATTGCGCGTTTCAGCCGGGTTTCCATCGCCTGCCGGGGACGATCTTGATGATCCGGTGGACCTGATCGCGTGGATGATCCGGCACGAGCATGCGACTTTCTGGTATCGCGTTTCTGGTCATTCGATGACCCGCGCGGGGATCCTTGATGGTGATTTTGTAGCCATCGACCGGGCAGGCAAACCACAGCCAGGTCGAGTAGTGCTTGCGCTACAGAATGGCGATTTAACGCTTAAGATGTTGACCCGGCGCGAGGGCCGCTTGTGGCTGGAGGCGAGGTCAGATGACCATTATCCACCTTTGCCGGTTACGGAAACCACGGAAATTTGGGGTGTGGTTGCGGGCATTGCCCGGCGCTATCCCGTCGAGTGATCGACATGGCAGAGCCGATTG
>CAJYRE010000002.1 GCA_913776675.1 Rhizobiaceae bacterium | reverse complement strand
CCGCCCGCGATGAGGCCGCCGCCAAACCGCCCGCCATGAAGTTGGGGACGTAGTTCAGCTTATCAATCGCATGCGCTATCGCTTGGCTGGCTGCGGCGGAAACCTCCTCGGGCCTGCGCAAATAAAGCGACACCGTGGATGGCGAAACATCCGCCAACTGGGCAACATCGGTCATGGTCACGGTCTGCATCTTGCGCCGCCGCCGCGGGGCTTTTTCCTGCATCATATCATCGATTCCGTAGCGCTCTGATTCATAAGCATTTTGAAAATATCGGATAAAACTAACCCAGAGAGCGAAAATCAGCTCTTTTTGCTCTTGGGAATGCGCAGATTAATGTCATTTCTCGACGAAGTAAAATTATCCTTTTCGATATTGCATTCAAAAAATCGTAGCGCTATGATTTGAGAAAGAACGCTGGAGGATAGGCGTTCGGTTTAAGGGAGAGAGGAATGGCATCCATCAGCCTTCGAAGCCTCGAAAAGAGCTTCGGTGCTTTGCGCATCGTCAAGGGCATTGATCTGGACATTGCCGATGGGGAATTTGTCGTCTTTGTTGGCCCATCGGGATGCGGCAAGTCCACCACGCTGCGCATGATGGCAGGGCTGGAATCCATCAGCAGTGGTGAACTGCGCATTGGTGACAAGGTCGTCAACGCACTCCCGCCGCGTGAGCGCGATATTGCCATGGTGTTTCAGGATTATGCGCTGTATCCGCACAAAACCGTGCGTGAAAACATGGGGTTCAGCCTGAAAGTGCGCGGCATTGCTGCCTCAGAAGCCAGCAAGCGCATTGAGGAAGCTGCTGACATGCTGGGCATCTCGCATCTGCTGGATCGCAAACCCGGACAGCTTTCCGGCGGTCAGCGCCAGCGCGTCGCCATGGGGCGTGCCATTGTTCGTCGCCCCAAAGTGTTTTTGTTTGATGAACCGCTTTCCAACCTCGATGCCAAGCTGCGCGGGCAGGTGCGCACCGAGATCAAACGGCTGCATCAGACCATCGGCACCACTATTGTCTATGTTACCCATGATCAGGTGGAGGCCATGACCCTTGCCGATCGTATCGTGATTTTGCGCGGCGGTGTTATCGAGCAGGTTGGCACGCCGGATGAAGTCTATAATACACCGGCAAGCGTGTTTGTCGGCGGTTTCGTGGGCTCGCCTGCGATGAACTTTGCCAAAGCCAAAATCACCAACGGCGCTCTCGCCTTTGCCAATGGCGATCAATTGCCGCTTTCAGCCATTCACACAAATGCCGGAGAAGCGCGCGAAGGTCGTGATGTGATTGTGGGCATCCGACCGGAACATTTCACCTATGTTGAAGACCCGGCCATGGCGCTGACGGCGACAGTGCAGGTGGTTGAGCCGCTGGGTTCCGATACCCTAGTGCATTTTGCCATCAATGGCGAAACGCTCACCGCTCGCATGCCGCCCCATGTCCGGCCACAGGTTGGGGAGGTGCTGAAAATCGGCATTGACCCCACCAAGCTGCATCTTTTCGATGCCACAAGCGAACGGTCCATTCATTAGTTTTGCAATGTGCGCGGCTGTGTCTGACAGCGCGCTGTCTGAACACAAAAAACAATCTGGGAGGATGGAATGAAACAGACTGCGATGATGGCAGCGATTGCCTCAGCAACGATTTTGAGCGGCATAGCACCCGCCTTGGCCGACACAAACCTCAAGGTCTATATCTCCAGCCAACATCAGCCGCAGTTGTGGCGTAAGGCGCTGGATCAGTATGAGGCCAAGCATCCGGGTGTGAAAGTCACGATTGAAACCGGCGGCAACACGTCGGAAGCGCAGGCGCAATATCTCAACACGGTGATGTCCGCCAAAGATACCTCGCTGAATGTGTTGATTCTGGATGTGATCCGCCCGGCACAATTTGCCGCTGCGGGTTGGACATCCTCCTTTGGCGCCAAGGATATGTCAGCCTACTTGCATGCCTATGCCGAGGCCAACACGGTGGATGGCAAGGTTGTTGCCCTACCTGCCTTCGCAGATTCGATGTTTCTCTATTACCGGCAGGACTTGCTGGACAAATACGGTATTCAGCCACCCAAAACCTGGGATGAGTTGAAGGCGGCCGCCAAGAAAATTACCGAAGGCGAGCATAATCCTGAGCTGCAAGGTCTGTCCTTTCAAGGCAAGGCCATTGAAGGCGCGGTCTGCACCTTTCTGTTGCCCTATTGGAGTCAGGGCAAAAATCTGGTCGAAAATGGCAAGCTGACCTATGACATGGCAGCCGCTACCAAGGCGCTGGAGCTTTGGAAGAGCTTTGTCGATGATGGCACGGCCAAGAAGAATATTGCCGAAGTGGCAACCGACGACACCCGAAAGGAGTTTCAGGCGGGCAATGTGGTGTTTGCCGTCAACTGGTCCTATGCCTGGGCGCAATCGCAGGGCAAGGATTCAGCCGTTGCAGGCAAGGTTGGTGTTGCCCGTCTGCCCGCCATGACCGGTGGCACACAGGCAACCTGTCTGGGCGGCTGGGAATGGGGCGTTTCGGCCTATTCCACCCATCAGAACGAAGCCAAAGAACTGGTTGAATATCTGTCCAGCAAGGATGTTTCCAAGTTCATGGCGGCCAATGGCTCGCTACTGCCCACCTATCCCGATCTTTATAAAGACCCAGAAGTGCTGAAAAGTGCCCCATGGTTTGCCAATGCGCTGGATGTGGTGCAGACGGCAAAGCCGCGCCCAGTCACGCCGCGCTATAACGAGGTCAGCGAAGTGATCCGCACCACGGTTAATGGTGTGTTGGCGGGCGTGATGACGCCGAAGGATGGCGCTGCCCAGATCGAGGCCCGGCTGAAGCGCATCCTGCGCTGATTTCTCCCCGTTCACCTGCTTGACTGGCCATCTTCTGGCCAGTCTCCCCCATTTTCGGAGTGGAACAGTGACCCCCTCGACGCTGCCTATCACCAATGACATCGAAAAGCGGCCGCCTATCTGGATGCGCTGGTTAGACCTGAACGACAAGGCGCTGGCGGTGCTGTTGTTGGCTCCAACCGCGTTTTTGCTGGTGCTGATCATTGTTTATCCCGTGCTGAAGCTCGGTTATACCAGCTTTTTCAATCTGTCGCTCACCTCCGGCCTGCCTGCCGAGTTTGTCGGCCTCGACAATTATCGGCTGATGATCAGCGATCCGGTATTTTGGGAAACCACATGGAATACGGTGCTGATCACGCTCATCACAGTTCCGGGTGCGCTGGTGGTGGGGCTTGCTTTGGCGCTGCTGGCCAATCTGCCGTTTCGCACCCAGTGGCCGGTGCGTCTGTCGCTGCTCATTCCTTGGGCACTGCCGCTCTCGTTTGCGGGTCTGATTTTCGCGTGGTTTTTCCATTCGGAATATGGCGTGGTCAATGATGTTCTCAATCGCTTTGGCCTGCCCGGTGTGATCTGGTTTAACTCACCCAACTGGGCTTTTGCCGCCATCTGTCTGACGATTATCTGGAAGACATCCTCTTTCATGGCGCTGATCATTCTGGCGGGCTTACAAACCATTCCGCGCTCGCTCTATGAAGCCGCCGATGTGGATGGGGCAGGGCGCATTCGCCAGTTTTGGGAAATTACTCTGCCGCTGTTGAAACCTTCGATCGCCGTGGGCCTAATTTTCCGAACCATCACCTCGCTGCAAACCTTTGACATTCCTTACATGATGACCGGCGGCGGGCCGGGGACCTCCACCCAGACACTGGCCATGTATATCCACCAGAACACCGTGTCCTTCCTGGATCTCGGCTATGGCTCGGCACTGGCGGTGGTGATGTTTGCCCTTTCGATGTGTGTCACCGCCGTTTACCTGCGGGTTATCCGCACCAAGGAGCAAGATTGATGAGCGCCGTTCATACCCGTGGCTTTCCGTCTCTGCTTTCTGGCAAGCCTTTACGCTTTGCAGCCGCTGCCCTTTTGATCATCAATGGCATGTTTCCAGCGCTGTGGATTCTCTTCACCTCGCTGAAAACTGAAGCGGAATTGACCGTAAAGCCGATCACATGGCTACCGCATGATCCGACATTGGCCAACTATATGCGGGCCTTTTCCGATCAGCCTTTGCATCTGTTTTTGTTCAACAGTTTCATGGTGGCACTGCTCTCCACCTGCCTGACCCTGTTTGTCTCGGTGCTGGGGGCCTATGCGCTGGCGCGGCTCAACTTGAAATATCGCGGGCTGATTCTGTCGCTGATTATTGCAGTCTCTACCTTTCCGCTGGTGACGCTGTTGGTGCCGCTGTTTGAAATCATGCGGGCGCTGAACCTGCTCAACACCTGGGTGGCGCTGGTCTTGCCCTATACCGTGTTGTCCCTGCCGGTCTGCACGCTGATGCTGGTGTCATTCTTTGAGAGCATTCCCCGCGATCTGGAAAATGCCGCGATGATTGATGGCTGCACCCGGCTGGGGGCCTTGTTCAAAGTGGTGGTGCCGCTGTGCGCGCCGGGCGTGTTCACGGCGGGCATTCTGGCTTTTGTGAACGCCTGGGATGAATTTCTTCTGGCCCTGTCGTTCAATTCCAGCCCGACTTTGCGCACGCTGCCCGTGGGCATCCAGCTTTATCAAGGTGAGTTTGCCTTTCCGTGGCCGGTGATTTCGGCAGCGCTTGTGGTGGGCATTGTGCCTGTTGCCGTGCTGATCGTGATCTTTCAGGAGCGCGTTGTATCAGGCCTGACGGCTGGAGGAATCAAGGGATGAGTGAGAAAACACCAAAGCGCGATCTCAACGATCTGCGCAGCCAGCGCTGGTTTGCCTCCGATGACATGCGTGGTTTTGCCCATCGCCAGCGCACCCAGCAAATGGGCATGCGGCGCGAGGAATTCATGGGCCGCCCGGTGATTGGCATCATCAACACCTGGAGCGAAATGAGCCCCTGCCACGCCCATCTGCGCGACCGCGCCGAAGCGGTGAAGCGCGGAGTCTGGCAGGCCGGTGGCTATCCGGTGGAACTGCCAGCGCTGTCGGTTGGCGAAGTGATGGTGAAGCCCACCACCATGCTTTATCGCAATTTTCTGGCGATGGAATGCGAGGAACTGCTGCGCTGTCATCCCATTGATGGCGCGGTGTTGCTGGGCGGCTGTGACAAATCCACGCCTGCGCTGTTGATGGGATCGATCTCCATGGATATTCCGGTGATCTTCTGCCCGGCGGGTCCGATGTCCAACGGCCAATGGCGGGGCGTAAAAACCGGGGCAGGTACCCACACCAAAAAATATTGGGATGAATTGCGGGCGGGCAACATCAGCAAGGATGACTGGGTGGATCTGGAAAGCCGCATGACCCGCTCTGCTGGCACCTGCAACACCATTGGTACCGCCTCGACCATGACCTCGATTGCTGACGCCATGGGCATGACGTTGCCCGGTGCATCCTCTATTCCGGCTACCGATTCCGGCCATCCACGCATGGCCTCAAGCTGCGGTGTGCGTATTGTCGAGATGGTGTGGGAGGA
>CAJYRE010000001.1 GCA_913776675.1 Rhizobiaceae bacterium | reverse complement strand
CCATTTCCGAGCGCTATGTGGGCGGTCAGGCGCTGACACGCGCTGAAATTGGTGTGCTGCTGTCTTACGCCAAGATTTCGCTGTTTGATGATCTGGTCGAGAGCGATCTGCCCGACGCGCCTTATTGCGACAGCATTTTGATGGATTATTTCCCCAAAAAGATGCGCCGCAGCTATCAGGCAGACATCGAAGGGCACCGGCTGAAACGCGAAATCATCGCAACCGCTCTTGCCAATCACGTCATCAATCGCGGTGGCCCCAGCTTTATGGTGTGGATGGCGGATGCCACCGGCGGGCAACCGGCTGAGATTGTCAAAGCCGCGATGCTGGCCTCCGATGGGCTGGATCTGCAAAGCTATTGGGATCAGATTGACGCGCTGGACGGCGAAATTCCGGGTGAGGTCCAGAACGATCTCTATGCACGAATCGAGTATGTCTATCGCGGCTTTACCAAGCTGGCGATCGATACCAAGCTGACGGAGACTGACCTTGCCGAGACTGTGCGCAAGCTGAAAACGGCGGTTAAATCCTTCAAGGGCTTCAGCCGTTCGGTCATGCCAGCGGATTTTGCCAGCCATATCGAGGCCGATGTGGCTTCGATGATCGATGCAGGCGTGCCGGATGATCTGGCGCGGGCCATTGCCGAGCTTCAGGCCTTTATTGTGGTGCCGGAAGTGATGGCCATTGCCCACCGGGCCGGGGCTGCTTTGCAACGCGCCACCGAAACCTATTACAAGGTCAGCAATATCTTCCGCATTGGCCGCCTGCTGGCGTCCTTGCAGAAGATTCCCACCAGCGATCATTACGACAATCTGGCGCTGCTGCGCAGTCTGGACCTGATCTTGTCGGCGCGGCGCAATATCGTGGTGCAGGCGCTCACCGCCCATGGCGATGGGCGCGATCCGGTGGCCAGCTGGCAGGCGAAGGATGCTGTGCGCATCAACCGGCTGGGCAGCGATCTGATTGCGCTCACCGATGGCGAGCCAAGCCTGTCACGCCTGACCGTGGCGGCAAGCCTGCTGACAGATATTGCCGCCGCGCATCCGTAATGGGCGGTTGAAATGGTTGGCGTCTGTCCGGTGCCGTGGGTGCCGGACAGACGCTTTTTTGATTGCAGTCTAAAATAGAATATAAAAATCAATCAGAAAGGGCAGAGGAACACCATCCACCGACATTGAACCTGTCATACGATGATGACAATGTGACCGTTAGAGCATTTCCAGGAAAAGTGCATAGCGGTTTTTCGTCCGGAAATGCGTAAAAACAAAGCGCTAGAGCAGTTCGGTGTTTCCGTGAAACACCGAACTGCTCTAGAGGCAATCAAACGGTGATGGTTGGATGGACGAAAACTTTAAAACAGCACCTGTGAGCAAAGCTGGCATCTGGAGCTGGATGTTTTTCGGCTGGGCTGGCCAGCCATTCTTCACTGTTGTGACCACGTTTATTTTCGGCCCCTATTTTGTCTCACGCTTCACCCATGATCCGGTGGCGGCCCAGGCGGCGTGGAGCAATGCGGCCACAGTGGCCTCTGTGGTGATTGCGCTTTTGTCGCCCGTGCTGGGGTCAATTGCCGACCGCAGCGGGGCACGAAAGCCGTGGATTGGCTTTTTTGCGTTGATCAAGATTGTCTGTCTTTGCCTGCTGTGGCTGGCGGTGCCGGGATCGCCGATGATCTATCCGCTCGTGTTTTTTTGCCTTGCCTCGATTACTGCTGAATTTTCCATCGTGTTTTATGATTCCATGATGCCCCGGCTGGTGAGCACCAAGGATGTGGGGCGCATTTCCAATCTGGCCTGGGGGTTGGGCTATATCGGTGGCATGATTGTGCTGATTGCGGTGGTTCTGTTGCTGGCGGGCAATCCCGAGACGGGCAAGACCATTTTGGGTGCAGCACCGCTGTTTGGCATCAACCCCGCTTTGGGCGAGGATGCCCGCCTGACTGGCCCCATCGCCGCCGTGTGGTTTTTTGTGTTCATGCTGCCGCTGTTTTTCTTCACGCCGGATCAGCCCAAGGGTGAGCCATTTGGCAGAGCGGTGCGGGCAGGGCTTGGCGATCTCAAAGCGACATTGCGCGAGGTGCGCAAGCGTCCCGGTATTTTGCGGTTTTTAATTGCCCGGATGATCTATCAGGATGGGGTCAACGGCGTGCTGGTGCTGGGCGGGGTGTTTGCGGCTGGTCTGTTCGGCTGGTCCACCATGGAAATCGGCATTTATGGCATTATCCTCAATGTGGTGGCGATTTTCGGCTGCATCCTTGCCAGCAGACTGGATCATGCGTTTGGCTCCAAAACCACAGTGCTGATTAGCCTCACGTTCCTACTGATTGCCGTGGTTGGGATTATCTCCACCGGGCGCGACTTCACCGCCTTTGGCCTCATTCCGCTGTCCTCACTCAGCACCGGAAGCCTGTTCGGAACGGCGGCAGAGAAGGTCTATATTCTCTATGGCGTATTTATTGGCCTTGCCTTTGGCCCGGTTCAGGCCTCTTCGCGCTCCTATCTGGCCCGCAGCGTTTCACCCCATGAAGCGGGGCGCTATTTTGGCATCTATGCGCTGTCCGGCCGGGCCACCAGCTTTATGGCAACGCTCTCTTTCTCGCTTGTTGTGGAGGCCACGCACTCGGCCCGGGCGGGCATGGCCTGTATGATTCTGTTTCTTGGCGGCGGATTGATCCTCCTGCTCCGCACACCGTACCCCGCCGACGGCAAGGCGTAGAACCTTTCTGACGAAGGCATGGAACGAAAAAAGCCGGCGCGAACGCCGGCTTTTCTATTGGTTTATGCGCTGATCTCAGAAGCCGATGGCAAAGGCACCGTCTTGAGCTTCAATCGCCTTGCTGTTGGCGCTGACCTCATAGCCATCACCCTTGCGGGCCACCTTGATCTTGACCGCATTGCCGCCAATGCTGACCTCGGCCTCATAGGCGTTGAGGTGCGAGGGCAGGGCAGGGCGCAGGCTCAAGTGTTCACCATTGCGGTGAATGCCGAGGAAGCCTTCGATGGCGAAGCGATACATCCAGCCCGCCGAGCCGGTGTACCATGTCCAGCCGCCGCGACCTTCATAGCCGGGACCGCCGTAGACGTCGGCAGCCACCACGTAAGGCTCCACCCGGTAACGGTCGGCAGCTTCAGTGGTTTCCGCGTGGTGGATCGGGTTCAGGGTCGAGAACACTTTCCACGCCTGATCGGCACGGCCGAGCTTGGAGAGCGCCAAGCCTGTCCAGATGGCGGCATGGGTATATTGACCGCCATTTTCACGCACGCCCGGCGGGTACGACTTGATATAGCCGGGATCCAGACGGGTCTTCTCGAACGCTGGCGTGAAGAGGCGAACGATGCCGACCTCATCATCGACCAGACGGTTGACCACCGAGTCCATCGCCATTTCCTGCCGCTCAGGCTGGCCTGCACCGGACAGAACCGACCAGGACTGGGCAATCGCATCGATCTTACACTCATCCGACAGATCAGAGCCCAGCGGATCACCATCGTCGAAGTAACCGCGACGATAGTGGTCACCATCCCAGCCAGCCTTTTCAAGGGCAGCCTTCAGACTTGCGAGGTACTTGGTCCAACGGGTTACGCGGGCATCGTCTTTACGGGCTTCTGCGTAAGGCGTGAACACCGTGAGCGCATTGGCCAGGAACCAGCCGAGCCACACACTTTCCCCGCGGCCTGCCACGCCCACGCGGTTCATGCCGTCGTTCCAGTCGCCGCCAAGGATCAATGGCAGGCCATTGGTGCCCGTGCGGGTGATGGCGAGATCCAGTGCGCGGGCGGCGTGTTCATACAGCGCTACCTTCTCATTGGAGATCTCCGGCGTGAAGAAGGCATCGTGACGGCCCAGCGCCAAGGTTGGGCCATCGAGGAAGCTGATCTGCTCATCGAGGATCGCGGCATCGCCCGTAGCGGTGACGTAACTATCGATGGCATAGGCCAGCCACACCACATCATCGGAAATGCTGGAGCGGATACCCGCACCATTCTGTGGCAGCCACCAATGCTGCACATCGCCTTCCTTGAACTGGCGCGATGCCGCATTGAGGATCTGGTTGCGGGCCAGTTCCGGCTTATACAGCAGGAAGGCAAGGCTATCCTGCAACTGGTCGCGGAAGCCATAGGCACCCGAGGCCTGATAGAAGCCAGCACGTGCCTTGATGCGGCAAACCAGCGTCTGATAGGGCAGCCAGTGGTTGACCATATTGTCAAAGCCAGCATCGCCGGTCTTGACCTTGAGGTGGCCGGTGAAGTCACCCCAGAAGGTTTTGGCTTCATTAAGCGCCTTCTCAAAGCCCTTCTTGCGGGCAGCGGTAATCACGCTGCGGGCTGCTTCCAGGGTGGCGGCATCGCCCATCAGGAAGGTGACAGACTTTTCTTCGCCCGGCTGAAGCTCAATATCAAAGGCCAGAGCAGCACAAGGATCGCCTTCCGGATCAATTGAACCCGACAGCGGCGAGGCCTTGGCAACCGCCTGCGGCATTTTGATATCGCCATGGCGACCGATGAACTCGCGGCGGCTGGAGGCAAAGCCCGAAGCCGCCTCGACCCCCGCCATGAAGGCATACCGGCCCGAATAG